>NZ_FNOL01000007.1:0-265053 GCF_900106655.1 Variovorax sp. YR634 | reverse complement strand
GCCAGCGTGTAGTCCCGCTGCGTGCGTTTGATGCCTGATTCCATTGACTCGCCTTTTCTGAGGGAAAAGGTGTCAACCCAGGTCAGGACGGGTCAGCCCCAAAGAAAAAGGCGCCCCGCGGGGCGCCTTTTTCATGGCCATCGATATCTGGCCGGAGGCTTTGGAGGTTGGCTCTTACTTGCGCAGCAATGCCTTCAGCGCATTCTGCAGGCGGCGCGCACTGGAAGCATCGTGCGCCGCAGCCAGCACCTTGCCGGCATCCTGGCCCCAGGTCTGGGCCGGGGCCGGATCGCCGCGCTTCGTCAGCAGCTTGAGCTGAAGTGCACGACGCGCGTCGAGTTGCTCGGCAGGCGTCGGCACTTCGGCGGCCATTTCGAGACGCAGCAGCGCTTCGGCGGCATCGTTCGCGGCGGCCGTCGGCGCAGAGCCGATGGCCTGCGACCATCCAGTGCGCACCGCGGGCGTGACCGCGCGGCCCAGTTCCTGGATGCTCGGCAAGCGGCTGGCGTCGCGCTGTTCCCATGCGCCCAGCACCTGCGTCAGGGCTTCGCCATGCGCTTGTGCTGCGAGCTTGCGCAGCGCCATGTCGGCGCGTTCGAGCGCTTCGCGTTGCGCGCGGAAGGCCGCGTCGCCCAGGCGCGGGCCGCGATCTTCGAAGCGCGGCGGACGATCGCCGAAGCGGCCGGCCGGTGCACCGCGATCGCCACGCGCGTCACCACGGGGCGCCCCACGGTCGCCGCGATCACCAGGGCGACCCGGGCCACCGGCACCAGGACGTCCACCATCGCGACGGTCACCGAAACGGCCACCGGCGCCGCGGGCTGCGGGCGCTGCTTCGGCCTTCTTGCTACTCGGGCGGTCGTCGCCGCGCATGGCCACGACTGGCTTCGGTGCGGGCTTCGGCGCCGCGGCTGGCGCTTCCGCAGCGGCGGCTTCGCCGGCGTCATGCGCCTCGCCATCGGTGCGTGCCGAAGCATCGGCGCCGTCGGCGGGCGCCACGAGATCGGCCGAAGCGGCGGGCGCTGCATCGGCGGTCGTGCCGGGCGAGGCTTCCGCATCGCTCGGGCTCGGTGCCTGCTCGGCGCTTTCGCCGAATTCGGCGGCCGCCTGCCCCGGGGCCACGACCTCGGTCGCGCCGACCGATGGGCCGTCGGTCGCGACAGCAGCCTGCTCGGCCTTCGGCGCGGGCGGCGGCGCTTCACCGCGCAGCGCGCCTTCCAGGCGGGCAATGGCGGCACGGATCTTCTGCACGTCGCCGCCGGCATTGGCTGCGTCGAGCGCCTTGGACGCTTCGAGCACATAGCGGTCGTGCTCGCTCATCGCGGCCGACGCCTTTTCGCGCTCTGCCGTCTTGCGGTTGAAAGCTTCGTCGATGGGCGCGCGGAACGCGTCCCACAGCTTCTGTTCGTGGCGGCGGTCGAGCGGCACGCTCTGCGCCTCGGCCTGCCAGCGCTGCTGCAGCGCCTTCACGGCGTCGATGCGCAGCATCGGCTGGGCGCCGAGTTCAGCCGCCTCGGCGATCATGGCCTGGCGGCGTTCGACGCTGGCCTTCTGCGCCGTCTCGAACGGAGCGCGAGCCGCGCCGAAGGCTTCGTTCCACAGCGGCTGCAGCTCTGCGAACACCTTTTCGCCCACGTGACCGGCATCGCGCCAGCGGTCGGCGAACTGGTGCAGCGCGCGGTTGTGCGCCTTCAGGTCGGTGGCGCCGGCATGCTCGGCAGCCCAGGCCTTGACTTCCTCGATCAGCGCGACGCGGAGCGCGCGATGCTCGGCCGCATCGGCGCGAACCTTTTCGAGCCAGGCCTCGACCACCTTGTGGGCTTCGTTGCAGGCTTCGTCGAAGCGCTTCCAGAGCGCGTGGTTCGGCACGCCGCCTTGGTCGGCCTGCTTCCACTGGTCGCGCAGAGCGCGCAGCGTTTCCTGCATCTTGCGGCCGCCAAGGGCCTGGCCTTCGGGGCGCTTGAGCAGGCCTTCGGCCTTGGCCACGAGGTCTTCGCGCACCTTGTCGGCGCTCCAGCGCTGCCAGCCTTCGAGTTCGCCAGCGGCCACCAGCGCGGCATGCACGCGGGCTTCGAGCGGCGCTTCGACCAGCTTGCCGTGCTCCTTGAGCACGGCGCGCAGCGCGGCAGCCGCGCCGGCGCTGGCCTTGCCATGGCCTTCGGCGGTTTCCTGTTCGAGCTTGGCGAGCGCGGCCTGCACGGCGTCTTGCGCGGCGGCGCGCACGGCCGGATCGACCTTGGGTGCGGCGGGGCGAGCAGGCGCGGCGGGCTTGGGCGCCACGACCTCACCGCGCGCGGCGCGCAGTTCGTCGGCCCACACGGGCACGGGCGGCAGCGGCGCAGCAGCATCGGCGGCAGCAGCAAGGGCCTGGGCCAATGCGCTGTGGAACGCATCGGACACCACCAGCAGTTGCGACTTGGACGATTCGAGCTGCGGCGCGAACTTGGCGTCGAGGCTGGTCCAGTTGGCGTCGGTCGTGATCTCGGCCGCCTGCTGCTGCCAGTGGGTCACGTCGGCGCGCAGCGATTCTTCGGCGGCCTGGGCGTCCTGCCAGCCCTTGGTGGACAGCACTTCGAAGCGCTGCGCCAGCAGCACGGCGGCTTCACGGTGCACCTGGGCGCGGTGCTGCAGGTCTTCGATGCCCTTGACGCGTTCGGCCAGCTTGAGCTTCAGGCCGGCCAGCGGCTCGCGCGACAGCGGCGCGCCGGCCTTGGCGGCGTCGCGCTGCCAGGCCAGTGCATCGGCGATGTTGAGCTTGGACTGCCCCAGCAGGGCCTCGGCCTTTTGCGCCCATTCGGCGGCAATTGCCTCCTGCCCCTTGGCGCGCTTGAGTTCGTCGAGCTTTTCGCGCAGCAGGCGCGCGGCGCCCTTGTCACGACCGCTCAGCTCCTTGAAGACCTCCTGCATCTGCTCGGCAGTGGGAGTGCCCGCGAGCCAGTCGCGGATGCGCGCGGCGCGCTCGCCGGAAGTCGGCGCGGTGAAGGCGCCGCCGGTGAGCGTGTCGAGGGCCTGAAGGTCGTGTGGCTTGGAAGAAGTAGAGGTCACTGCGCGAAATCGTTGTCTTGGTAGAGAAAGCGAAGGCGCCGGCAAAGGCCGGCGCACATCGACATTTTCACCCACTTGCGGCTGGCCATTGAATTCCGTCCAGAAACGGTGGCGTACGCGGGGTTGTGGGCGTGGAGGTTAACGGACTACATATATAGCAAGCTGGAGAAAAAAACCAAGTCCGCGGACCGGATCCTGATCGGGTCGTCGCGCCTCACTTCATGGTCAGGCTGAGCTCGGCGCCCGGTTTCCAGTCGCTGCCGCTGGCACTTGTGCGCACGGCTCCCAGGAAGAGGCGCTCGCTCGGCAGCTTCTTCGCGAGCAGGTAGTCGCGCACGGCCGCGCCGCGCTCGACCGCCAGCTGGCGCATCGACTCCTCGTCGACCGGCACGCTGGCGAACAGCAGCTTTTCCATGTCCGGCACGGGCAGGTCTTTGGCCAGGCCGACGAGGTTGCGCGGCTTGGTGATGTCTGCGCGCTTGTACACGGCAGTCAGCAGTTCGGGGTATTCAGCGTCGGTGACGGGTGGCACGTCGGTGCCGGTCTGGCCGCCGCGCACCGCAACGCGGCGCTTCTCGGCGTAGGCGAGCTGGCGCACGCGCTGGCGCTGGTAGGCGTCGCGCTCCTTCTCGAGGCTGGAAGTGCCGATCACCGTCATCTGCAGCGTGGTCCGGTCGGTCAGCGCCTTCGCGACCTTGTCCAGGCCTTCTTTCGCGGCGGCGCTCAGCTCGGAACTGCCGGGCTCGAAGGTGATGGCACTCGATTCACCGCTGCCGCCGCCCAGGCCGCCGGTAAGCAGGCTGAACGGTGCCGTCACGGCCTTGACGATCAGGTTGACCACGGCCTTCCAGATCAGCGGGCCGACGCTGAACTGTGGATCGTTGAGCGAGCCGCTGAGCGGCAGGTCGACGTCGATCACGCCGTTGCGGTCGGCCAGCAGGGCCACGGCCAGCTTCACCGGGAGGCTGGCAGGCGCGCCCGCCACCTCGTCGCCGAACTGCAGCTGATTGAGCACCAGCTTGTTGGTGGCCGTCAGCTGGCCATCGGGGGCGACCTTGTAGTTGACGTCCATGCTCATCTTGCCGCGCTCGATGCCGTGGCCGGCGTAGCGCACCGAGTACGGCGACAGCGGGGCCAGGTCGAGGTCGCGCATCTTGGCGGTGATGTCGAGTTCGAGCGGTTTGGCCAGCGGGTTGAGCTTGCCGGTGATTTCCAGCGCGGCTGTCTGCTGCGCCTTGCCGCGCAGCTCGAGGTCGGCCAGCGCGGGCCGGCCGCTCTCGCCCTTCGGCGGGTTCGACGAGAACGAGCTGAGCTTGCCGGTCAGCTCGCTGAGGTCGGCCGAGTAGTTGGGCTTGACGAACAGGTCGGTGAAGTCGATCTTGCCGTTGACCAGGCTCATCGGGCCGAAGTTGATGACGGGCGCAGGGCCGCTGTCCGCCTGCGCGGTGGCGACTGGCGCGGCGGCTGCCACCGGCTTGGCCGGCTCGGGCGCTCCCCCAACCATGTTTTCGGCCGACACCGGTGCGCCGCCCGAAGGCCTCGCCGGCACGGCTCGTGTCGTGGTGGTCGTGCCACCCGGGCCCTTGCGGGTGGAGGCTTCGCCCGCTGCCGCGGCAACGGCGTTGGCTTGTGCCTCGCCCTTCTTGGTCAGGTTCAGCAGGTTGAGCCGGCCGGTGGGGTCGATGATCACGCGGGCGAAGAAGTCGGTCAGCGTGGTCTCGCGCACGTCCACGTTCGGCGGCGCGTTGGGCGCCATGCTGACCTGCAGGCCGCGCAGGCTCAGGGTCTTCCAGCTCAGCAGCTGGTTGGTGTTGCGGTCGAAGCCGGGCGACTGGGTGAGCGAGACGCTGTTTGCGCGGAAGTCGTCGAGTGCGGTGTCGCCCGACAGCTTGATGCTCATGCCCGCCGGCAACGTCGCATAGCGCACCGTGCCGCGATAGCTCGCGAAGGCGCGGCGGATGTCGACGTTGAGCGCATCCGCGTAGTAGGCCTTGAAGGTATGGGCGGGGAACGACACCACCTCCAGCCGGCCCTCGGCCGCGAGCGGCTTGAGCACGACATTGCCCTTGTAGTCGAAGCGCCCCGGGTCGGAGCGCCCTGAACCGATGCGGCCGGAAACTTCGAGCGGCGACGTCGTATTGGTGTCGGGCGCGATCTTCTGGGCGTGGAGCTTGAAGGCAGTGACTTCCACGGTCACCGGGTTCGCGCCGGCCTTGTCCGCATAGGAGAGCGCGCCGTTGTCGACCGCCAGCGTGCCGATGGTCAGCGCCCAGGGCTTGGTGTTGGCGCCGGGCTGCGGCATTTCGGCAGCCGCAGGCTTGGGGGCAGCGACCTTCGCTTCGGCTTCCTTGGTGCCGCCGCCGGCCGGCGTCTTGAGCCAGCGCTCGAACATCCAGCGTTTCTCGCTGTCGCGCTCCACGCGCACCTTGGGGTTGGTCGCTGTGAACGAGGCCACGTTCAAGGTGTGCTTCGTCATGTCGACCTCGGCGTCGACCAGCTCGAAGCGGCCGACGCTGGCCAGCGCGGTCTTGGCTTGGGTCAGCGCAAGCCCATCGGCGGACAGGCGGCGCGCCTTGAACTTCAGGTCGGGCTGGGCCCAAGCGATGTCGATCTGCCCGCTAAGCTTGCCATCCAGCGTGGGCTCCAGGCTCTGCGCCAGGTAAGGTGCGGCCAGCGACAGCGGCAGCGCATCGACCTCGGTCTGCACGTCGGCCACCTTGTCTGTAGCGCTGCCCTTGAACTTGAGCGAGGCGCCGGCAATGGCCGTGCTGCCATTGAATTCGGCCGGCTTTTCCATCGGCCAGGTGACGCCGGTGACGTCGAGACCGAGGTCGGTCACGTCGACGGCGGCAGCAGGATTGACGGTTTCGTCTCGCCAGCCGATGCGCCCGCCGTTCAGGGCCACCTTGTCGACCTGCACCTTCAGAACGGGCTTTGGTGCCGGCTTGCCGGCCGGTGCGCTCGCTGCCGCGGCGGGTGGTGACGCGACCTTCTCGGTCGCGCCGGTGGCGGGGTCGGTGGCCAGCAGATTGAGCTTTCCGGCCGCGTCGCGCGCCACCGCCAGTTGCGGCTTGACCAGCGCGACTTCGCTCAGATGAAACACCGACTCCAACGGGCGCACATCGGCCAGCGCCAGCTTGAGCGAATCGAAGGCCAGCAGGTCGCGGCCACGCGCATCAGCCACCTTGGTGGCATGCGCCTCGACCGTGCCGGTGATCTTCAGGCCAGTGGTCGCGGCTTGCTCGAAGCCGATCTTCAGGTCGGCATCGAGGCTGCCTGCCTGGAGCTTCACCGGCAGGCCGCCCGGGATGTAGCCGAGGTACGGCACGAGGTCCAGCCCCTTGAACTGCACGTGGGCGTCGGTCTTGCGGTTGTCGGAGAAGGGTGTGGTGAAAGCCGCCGAGTCGAATTTGCTGCCGTTGAGCGCGAAGGCGAGCTTGGGCTCGGTGTTGATGTCGCGCTTGGAATCGAGGTTGCTCAGGAAGGGCACCTTGAGCACGAAGTCGCGCAGTTCGTGCTTGCGCTTGACGGTCTGGTCGTCGAAGTCGACGGAACCACCATTGATTGCGATGTTGTAGATGGCAAAGCGCGCCGGCTTGGCGTTCGGGTCGGGCGGCGGGCCGGCCGAGAGCTTGGCAAGGATGTCGTCGATGTCGTATTTGCCGTCGGCCTGGTGCGTGAGCAGGATTGCAGGCCCGTCGACCGTGACCGCGTCGATCACTGGTGCGAGCCGGAAGATCGACTGCAGTTCGGCGTCGGCGTAGATGCGGTTGATGGCCACCTGCGACTTGCTGCCATCCGCGGTGGCAATGCGCAGGTCGTTCAGCGTGAGTTCGAGCGTCCAGGGCTTGAAATCGATCTTGCCGACTGTTACCTGCCGCCCCAGCTTCTCGCTTGCGATCTTCTGAAGCTGGCTCTTGGCAATCGGCGGCACCGCCAGCCAGGCAATGACCCAGAAGGCCAACAGAACCAGCACCGCGACGATCCCACGTCGCACCCATTTGTTTTGTTTGATCGAAGCTACGTCCATCGCCAGAGTGTGCCGCAAACAAGCGGCAACGCGAGGTACGCAAAAAGGACGCAAGCCCACCTCCGGAAGAAATGCCAGAAACACCGAGGAACCGGCTTTGCCGGGCCTCAGGCGTTGCCCCCGGCAGGGGGGTAGGAGAAGCGACACGAAGTGCGCGCAGCCTGGGGGCGAGCCAAAAGAAAGCCCGGTGATTCGACGGAGTGTCTTGTCACCGGGCTTGATGGCGGGCACAAAACCCATGCCATCGATTCGCGCGACCGGAAGTCAATGGTTCCTGCCGTGCTGGCAGCAAGAGATTGCCACCGTGGATCCTCGGACGCTGAACCCTTGACTTGCACCTCGGGCTGCCGGACCTCGGAAAAACACCTGAAAAGCTCAGGCCCGTCCAGATTAGGCGTCGCACCCTCGGATTGCAAACGCGTTTTACAAAGGGATTTCCCTTAAGCCGAAACGCCTCGAAACGGCAACTTTTTTAAACAACTATTAGCATAACGAAGCAAATCCTTATGCTTGACCGGGTATTTAGCCACGCTAGAATCCGCCCTGCTCTGACCGCCCGACGCGGCAGAGCCACCCTGAATCCGCTGCCGAACTCCCCCGGCTTGATCAGGTCGCCGCGCCCCTAACCCCCTTCACTCCATGCGCGGAGCCTGATTCGTACCAATCCAAGCGCCGCTGCCTTCATCCATCGCCTTCCGTGGCGTTGCGACTCGGGTGCCGCACAGAAAGGAAGAGCGATGAACAAGGCGTTTGATGTCACGGCCCGCGGGCTAAGGACCTTCGTGTCCGATGTGGCAGACGGCTTTTTTGAAATTACCCACAACGGGTTTGCACTGGTCGGCCTGGCCATTGTGTTCGCGGCCCTCGCCCTGGTGGCGCGGCCCGACCTGCGCAAGACCGGCGAGGAGCAACTGATGGGCTGGCTGCAGTCGCGCAAGCCTGCGCCTGAAGTCACCGATCTCGAGCCCACCGCCATCGAGCGCACCACGGCCGCGAGCCCCGCCGATCTGCCCAAGCAGCAGGCCGCCGTGGCTTACTGGCTGAGCAAGAAGTACCGCGTGGCCGCCGAACCGCTGAGCGTGCTCGTGGCCGAGGCCTATGGCATCGGCAAGCGCACGAAGATCGACCCGACCCTGATCCTCGCGATCATGGCCGTCGAATCCAGCTTCAACCCGTTCGCCCAGAGCCAGGTCGGCGCGCAAGGCCTCATGCAGGTCATGACCCGCGTGCACGGCGACAAGTACGAAAGCGCGGGCGGCACGCTCACCGCCTTCGACCCGGTGACCAACATGCGCGTCGGTGTCAAGGTGCTGCAGGAATGCATCTCGCGCGCCGGCTCCCTCGAAGGCGGCCTGCGCTACTACGTGGGCGCGGCCAACCTCGAGGACGACGGCGGCTACGCCGCCAAGGTGATGGCCGAGCACGAACGCCTGCTGCAGGTGGCCAACGGCCGCGCGCCGTCGACGGTCACGCCGCCAACCGTGCGTCCGCAGCCGATCCCTGTGGCAACACCGCCCAAGCCTGCCGAAGAACGCACTGAGCCGGCCAAGGTGGCCCTGCTCTCCTCCGTTTCCTGAAGAGGTTTCGGGCCGGGTGTGAGCTACACTCGGCGGGTACGCGACTGGCGATAGGCGCAGCACCCGAACACGGTGCCACGCGCTGACGTGGAATACCACTGGGAAGCGTACCGCCTGACCACAACAGGCGTTCAGCCGTTCGCCTGGGCAGCCCTTGTTTGGTTGAAGAACAAGGACCTCGTCTTCAAAGGACTGCCATGTACCAACGCAACATCCTGGTCGAACAGACCGATCCCGAAATCTGGGCCGCGATTCAAGCCGAAAACGCGCGCCAGGAACATCACATCGAGCTGATCGCCAGCGAGAACTACGCCTCGCCGGCCGTCATGGCCGCCCAGGGCTCGCAGCTCACTAATAAGTACGCCGAAGGCTACCCGGGCAAGCGCTACTACGGCGGCTGCGAGCACGTCGACGTGGCCGAGCAGCTGGCCATCGACCGCGTCAAGCAGATCTTCGGCGCCGACGCCGCCAACGTGCAGCCGCATTGCGGCGCCTCGGCCAACGAAGCCGTGATGCTCGCCTTCCTGAAGCCCGGCGACACCATCATGGGCATGAGCCTGGCCGAAGGCGGCCACCTGACCCACGGCATGCCTCTCAATATGAGCGGCAAGTGGTTCAGCGTCGTGAGCTACGGCCTGGACGCCAACGAAGCCATCGATTACGACGCGATGGAACGCAAGGCGCATGAGCACATGCCCAAGCTCATCATCGCGGGCGCCTCGGCGTATTCGCTGCGCATCGATTTCGAGCGCTTCGCCAAGGTGGCCAAGGACGTCGGCGCGATCTTCATGGTCGACATCGCCCACTACGCAGGCCTCGTGGCCGCGGGCGTGTACCCCAACCCGGTGCCGCATGCCGACGTGGTCACCTCCACCACCCACAAGAGCCTGCGCGGCCCGCGCGGCGGCATCATCCTGATGAAGTCGCAGCACGAGAAGGCCATCAACAGCGCCATCTTCCCCGGCCTGCAAGGCGGACCGCTGATGCACGTGATCGCCGCCAAGGCAGTCGCGTTCAAGGAAGCCATGGCGCCCGAGTTCAAGGCTTACCAGCAACAGGTGGTCAAGAACGCCCAGATCGTGGCCGACACCCTCACCCAGCGCGGCCTGCGCATCGTGAGCGGACGCACCGAAAGCCACGTGATGCTGGTCGACCTGCGCGCCAAGGGCATCACCGGCAAGGAAGCCGAAGCCGTGCTGGGCAGCGCCCACATGACGATCAACAAGAACGCGATTCCCAACGACCCGGAAAAGCCGATGGTCACCAGCGGCGTGCGCATCGGCACCCCCGCCATGACCACCCGCGGCTTCAAGGACGAAGAGGCCCGCATCACCGCGAACCTGGTTGCAGACGTGCTCGAGAACCCGCGCGACGCGGCGAACATCGACGCCGTGCGCGCCAAGGTTCACGCGCTGACGAGCCGCTTCCCTGTCTACCGCTGATTCCGAGCAAGAAGACCTGACCGCATGAAATGCCCTTTTTGCGGTCATCTTGAAACGCAGGTCGTCGAGACCCGCGTTTCGGAAGACGCCGACTTTGTCCGCAGGCGCCGCCAGTGCAGCGCCTGCGACAAGCGCTTCACCACCTACGAGCGGCCCGACGTCAACTTTCCCGTGGTCGTGAAGAAGGACGGCAGCCGCGCCGACTTCGACTCGACCAAGGTTCGCGCCTCCATGATGCTGGCGCTGCGCAAGCGCCCGGTGAGCATCGAGCAGATCGACAACGCCCTGCTGCGCATCGAGCAGAAGCTGCTGGCCAGCGGCCTGCGCGAAATCGACTCGACCAAGGTCGGCGAGCTCGTCATGCGCGAACTCAAGAAGCTCGACAAGGTCGCCTACGTGCGCTTTGCCTCGGTGTACCGCAGCTTCGAGGACGTGGACGAGTTCAGGCAGTTGCTGCGCGACATCTGAGCCGCGCCGGCAACGGCCGTACTCTCACAGGCACCTCAACGGTTCCAGCAAAGCTGCACCAGCGCACTCGAAGCGTCGGTGCTGCTGCCCGCCAGCTTGACGCCCTGCTGGTTGACCGTGAGGGTTCCGCACTCGTCGTTGCGCGAAGCCCCCGCAGGAACGGCTTGCAAGGTGTAGCTGGTCTCGTTTCTTGCGACATAGCTGATGGAATAGTTCGCCGTGCCGGACGACGGCGACTGCCCCAGTCCGGCCGGCAGCGCGACGGTCGCCGGCGGATAGCGTCCGTTGGCGGTCATGTAGCGCTCTGTCCACTGCGCCGCCTGCAGCAACTGCTGCTTCGCGTCGGCCCGCTTGGCCCGCAGCACGTAGCGCGTGTAGCTCGGGTAGGCGATGGCGGCGAGGATGCCGATCACCATCGTCACGATCATGAGTTCGATCAGCGTGAAGCCGCGCGAGCGGCCCCGTCTACCAGTCTGTGTCCTGGATTGCTTTTTCATGGTTCTCCTCCCTTCAGTCGGTCGACATCAGGCTGCGCCAGCCGAAGCGGCGCACGACGTCGGGCCGTGTCAACGTCTTGCACTCTCCGGCGGCATTGCAGATCACGTCCTTGCCCTTTTCCTTGTTCTTCGGCTGAAGAACCATGTCGTCCTTGCCGGAGCGATTCCGGAAGCCGGCATAGGCCCCCACCGCGCCGGAAGTGGAATACGCAATGCCCTCGGGCGCCGAGCCGCTGAAGAAGTCGATTACCAGCGACCAGCCGTCGTCGCCCGTTCCGGCGGTGCAGGTGACCGAATTGCTGCCTGAGCCGGGAATGGTGCTCGAGAACAGCCCGATGCCGCTGGTCAGCACGTCACCCGGATAGACGACACGCTCTCCCGACGCAGGCAGCTTCAGGTGCCAGCCGCGCTTGGCCTCCGAGCCGGTGTAGCTCACGGCGTTGTGGGAGACGGTGCGCAACTCGGCATCGCCCTCCTCGACCGGTGTGGCGCCGATGGTCTGCGCCACGAGGTCGTTCCTCGTCGCGGTGCCCGAGCTTCCGTTGACCGGGTCCCAGATGCCGTACAGGTACTGGTCGGCGGTCGAGCGCTCGTCCCCGGAGGCGAACAGCCGACCGGTGCCGAACACCACCATGTAGCCACCGCGCGGATGCCCCACAACCACCGGCGCCGTCGTGATCGGCTGGCTGGCGCCGGCCGCGAACAGCGGCTTGTTGTCGAGGCCGGACGGGGTCGCGGCCCCGGTTGCGGCCGGACGATTCGAGCTGAGAGGCCCCATCGTGGCTTTCCACTGACGGCTGTCGGTGCCGCCGAGGTCGAACTTCCAGAGATTGCCGAGCAGGTCTCCGGCGTAGACAAGGTCGACCTTGCCATCGCCATTGAGGTCCACCGGACGTGGCGCGGACAGGCCGTTGCCCGTGTCCTTCTCCTGCGTGACCGGCGCCGGAATCTTGAGCACCGCCTTGTCGCCATCGAGATACTGGATCCACAGCACCGCCTTCTCGCTCTTGCTGTTGTAGCCGTTGCCCAGGATCAGGGCCTTTCGTTCGTTGCTCAACCGGGCGATCTGCAGCGCCCGCCCCGAGAACGAATCGAGCGCAGGCTGCTGGAACTGATGGCCCAGGTCGTCGTCCGCAAGCGCGGTCGTGTCGATCAGCGCGACGCTGGCGGCCTTGCCCTCGTCGACGCTCTCGGGCCTGGTGGCGTCGAGCACGAAGTAGCCCTTGCCACCCGCGCCCAGCGTGCCCACGAGCAAAGACTTCCAGTTCGCCGCCTTCTGCTCGTCGGTCGTCTTGGCCGAGGATGTCGGCCCCATGTAGATGTCGGCGACGAAGGCACTGCCGTCGACGTAGTACCGGTGGGTGTAGCCGCCTTCGCTGAGCCGCTTGAGATTCGGCGCCGCCGCCGTGCCGTAGAGGCCTTCGGGCACGTAGGCGAACGCCTCCTTGCCGGTGCTCGCGTTGAAAGCATGCAACATGCCGTCGTTGGCGCCGACATAGACCATCGGCGCGCGGGGGATGGCCGCGAACGCCGCATAGGCGTCGCCAGTGAAGCCGCTCTTCGGCTGTCCCGCGTACCAGACGCTGGAGCCCACGATGTCGCCGAGCACATGGCCGCGCTTGCGGAACTGGCGGCCGGCGCTCTCGTTGCTGCGGTCGCCGCGCAGGAAGTCGAGCACGGCCCGGCCGAGGGCGGTGCTCTCGGCGTCGGTGTCGGTGCTGGCCTTGAGCGCGGCCCTCTGCGCGTCGCTCAAGTCGACCCACCTGAACGGCACGCCCGCGCCGGTGGTCGCTGCGCGGCCTGCCGACGCAGCCGTGGTGCCGGAGAAGCTGAGTACAACGCGGTCCCGGTCGTGTGCGCCAGCGCTTGCCATGCGGGTATCGAGCAGATCGCGCGCCGACCAATCGGCTTTGGCAGCAAGCCGGCCGTCGGTGCCGAACTTCGTGGCGCCGAGCCTGCCGGACCAGTCGGCCGTGTCGTAGCCGGCCTGATAGACGGAAGTGCCTGTCGAGACTCGGGAAGCGCTGGCGGAAATGGAGGTCAGCGGGGTGCCGGTGTTGACCAGGACCTGTCCAAGGATGGATTTGAAGGCGCTGCTCAGGGCTTTGGCATTGGAAGCCGGCGTGAAGGTGCCACGGCTGTTCAGGGCGGCATGCCAGAGGTCCATGCGTGCATTGCCACTGAACGGATCCAGCCATTGGATCGAGCCGTCGACCACGCCGGCATAGTCTCCGCTGTAGGTGGGGTGCAATGCAGTCGTCGAGATTTTCGGTCGCGACCACCAGTCACCCGCAGCACCGAACCCGATGAAGTAGGTCGTCAGGTGCTGCCAGGTGGCCGGATCATTCTTGGGATTCCAGTACTCGGGAACCTTGGCACGCCCCACTGTCACATCGCCCGGTTCGGCAATGATCTTCTTCAGGTTGTTCGGCACGCCTGGTTGCAGATCGCGGGCCCAGTACTCGAAGGTCAAGTCAGCGAGCGTCGGACGCTTCATCCTCCCGAAGTTGTCGGCATAGGGTGCGTACGGCGCGTAGAGGGTGCCGTCCGGGAGCCAGCGGTGCGTGCCGTCTTCGTTGGCGACGATGGGCATGAAGCTCTCCAACCCCGAGGGAGGCCAGTAGTCGCCATCGGTCATGAAGATGTGGAACGACCTGCGGCAACCCGACTGCGGGGCTCCAGCCACACCCGGATCATCCGAGAAGGGGCTGTGCTGGCCGGTGATCTGCATGTACTCGCCGGCACGGGTCATCATTTCGTGAAGAGGCGTGCCCCCCGTCGCCTGAACGGCATTGACCCAGGCCATGAAATTGGCGCGGTGCGTCCGGTCCAGCGAACGCATCAGGTTCGCGTTGACACGGCCGCCGATCCTGCAAGGAAGCGCGGCGCTTCTGAATGCAGCGCAGTTGCGATCACTGCGATCGTCGTTCAGCGCCTGCCAGGCGAGGCGGATGCGGTGATCGGGAATGTTGGCCTCGGAGAAGTTCTCCCTGAGAGCAGCCTGCAGGGCAGCCATGCCGCTGCCGTACATGCTTCCGGAGTTGTCGACGGAAACGATCACGTTCGGCGCCGGCTCCGCGACCGCGGCATTTCGCGGCACCTGCGCCAGCGGATACTGCGCGGCGTGCACGACGGTCTGTGCCAGCACCAGGCCGGACACGACGGCGCGTCCCGGCAGCTTCCTGATCCTCATCTCTTTCTCTCCCTATATTCAGTTCACCCCGGAGACCGGGTCCGGATCGAAGGACACCTGCAGCTCGACCTTCGTCGCATCCCCTTTGCCGGTGCCGCTGCGCGCTCCCGTGGCAGTCGCCGTGATGCGATACAGCGGGTATTTGCTGTTCCTTCGATCGATCACCTCGATCCAGTACCTGGCGCCGCGCAGCGCCGGACTGCCGGCACTGGGCGCTCCGGTGAACTCGCCGTACCTGGCGTACTCGGCCTTGTAGGCATCGCCGCGCCAGAAGCGGTAGGCCTCGCTGCCGGCGGCGGCGGCGACCGAATCGGGTTCGGAGAAATAGCAGATGCCCCGCTCGCAGCTGTTGGGGCCGGCGTTCATGTAGGCGGTGACCCAGCCCGTATCCCGGTCGGGAAAGACGCGGACGTCTTCCGCCTTGCGGCAGCGCGCCGCGGCAAGTGCCGAACACGCCACGTAGGTCTTGCTCGCGGAATCGAAGGCCAGCTGCCGGATGTCGCGCTCCGCATCCAGCAGCGCTGCCTCGGCGGCCTCGAAGGCGCGCTGGTATTCGCGCTGGTTGCCCGCCATCGACTCGAGAAGCACCGCGGTGCGCGCGCCACCGATCAGCAGCAGGGCCGAAAGCAGCAGCATGATCATCACGATGAACAGCGTGAAGCCATGCTGCGCCGGCAGTTCGCCGGCCAGCCTGCGGGCGGGACCTGTCGCCTTCGCCGTGCTCACAACGCCCCCAGGTCGTTTCGCAGCGAGAACACTGCCGTGTAGACGCGCCGCAGCCTGCCGTCGCCGCTCGTCTTCGAGACCCCGTCGCAGTCGACATGGCTGCCTGCAGGGTTGCTCCTGGAAGTGCCTGCGAGCTGCAGGCAGAGGCGAACCGTGCGGACGTCGCGGAAGCCCTCATCGACGTCGTCGGCCGTCACGTAGCGCACCACCTGCCGGCTTCCGGATGTGGCGCTGACCCCATACATGACGTCGAAACGCTCCACACCGTCGATGACCGGCTGCGGGGTCGTATTGCCGCTGCCCCGGCACCTGAGCGCGCCGTCCGACACGGAGAACTCGCTGGTGATGAGCCGCGCGTTGCCCTGCGCTTCGGGGGCGGCCCTGTCGTATTCGCCGCCCGAAGACCGCCCTGGCTCCTGACCCAGGCAGTCCTTGAAATAGTCGGGGTTCGGCGCATAGCCCAGCTTCAGCTTGTCATTGGCGGAGCCTCCCGCAGACTCCACGCCCTTGATCGCGAAGAAAGCCCGCTCGTCGTTCAGGTTGGTGCCCCGGTCGGCACTGACGTTGAAGTAGTAGAGCGGCTCGGTGGGATCGATGGGGATGTAGCCGGCCTGCCGTATCTGCTGGCCCAGCATCCTGAAGGCCAGCGCCGAGGACTGGTTGAGCGTGTTGACGTCGTCGCCGGTCATGGCGGCGCTGCGCGTGCCGAGCATGGCCGCGATCGCGGCCAGCACGATCAGCATGCCGACGACCAGCGCGACGAGGAACTCGACCAGCGTGAAGCCGGATGGCGTTCGGCGCTTCATGGCTGCGGCACCGCGACGGCGACTTCGAGGCAGGCCTTTCCCGTGGGGCACTGCCAGTTCGGGTCGGGCGCGATCGGGTCGATCACCGCCGGCTCGTCCCAGGCAACGTGTATGAACAGCATGCCGCCCGCCGTCGCGCTGGCCTTCACGTCGGCCATCCCGCCGGGCAAGGCGGCAGCTATCGCACGCTTCCAGCTCCACAGATCGTGCGCCGCAAGTTCGGCGGCATTGCAGGCGGCCCTGGCCCCCTCGCAAGAAGGGCTGGGCCGGTCGGCTGCTGCAGCCGACCAGTCTGACACGTACCGGCTGGGCTTCGCCGCCGCTGCTGCGGGATTGGCACGGATGCGATCGGCCATGTCGCCGGCCAGCTGCATTGCGAAGTTCTGGTTGCTTACGCCGACGCTGTCGACCAGCACGCGAACCTGGAAACCGGCCAGCGCCAGCAGGCCCAGCGAGAGCACGAGCAGCGCGACCAGCGCTTCGATCATCGAGAAGCCCGACTGCACCCGATGCAGCCGGCGAACGCAAAGACGCTGCATCAGCACGAGCCGTCTCCCTTCCCCAGCCGTACGCGCCCGCCGAGCGCGAGGCATACCGCAACGATGTTGGATGAATCGGCGCTGTCGGCCGGACGAAGGCGAAAACGGCCCGCGCCGGTCGAGTGGCCCATGGGGTCGAACGACATGGTGCCAGCCGGACTCTTCTCGATGGAGACACGGCCGTCGGGGTCCTGGCGCTTGAGGATTTCGGTGGCGTCCCCGCTTCCGACCTGAGTTTCCCAGCCGCAGCTCCAGTCCCGTCCCCGGCATTCCGTTCGCTGCTGCATGGTCACCTTCACCCCTCGGCGAGCCGCCTCGGCGCGGGCATCGCCAATGCTCGCCATCAGCGCCTTGGCCATGGCTTCGACCCGATACCGTTCGACGAGGCCGTTGAAACTCGGCAGCGCCATTCCCAGCATCACGGCCATCAGTACGATCACGACCATCATCTCGATGAGCGTGAAGCCTCGTTCGGACGCGCAGAATCCGTTGTTGTCCATGTCGTGCCGCCCGCCGCCTTGCACCTGTGTGCCGGACGGGCGCTCCTCCCTGATTTCGATGGGTGCGAATTCTATTTTTCCGATTTCCCGTTGGCCGGCCAATAACGTCAATTGCGCGACAGACGGTCAAAACAAATGGATTGGCGGCGAATTGTTTTCAATGGATTTCAAAATTGACATTTGCAAGGCAATTGATTTAACAAAAGAATGACAAAAGAAAATCCGAATTTCATGATTCAGGCCCTGGATCTCGCGCGCCAGGCCGGCCCAGAGACCGATCCGAACCCCCGCGTCGGCTGCGTGCTGGCTGCGCCCGACGGCACGGTGATCGGGAGGGGCCACACCCAGCAGGTCGGCGGTCCGCATGCGGAGGTGATGGCGCTGCGCGATGCGGCGGCGCGCGGCAATTCGGTCGCCGGCGCGACGGCCTGGGTCACGCTGGAGCCCTGTTCTCATCACGGCCGTACAGGCCCGTGCTGCGATGCCCTGGTCGCGGCCGGCATCGGCCGGGTCGTGGCGGCGATGGCCGATCCCAACCCGCTGGTTTCGGGCCAGGGCTTCGAGCGGCTGCGTGCCGCGGGCGTGGCGGTCGAGGTCGGGCCTGGAGCTGATGAGGCTCGGGAGCTCAACCTCGGCTTTTTCAGCCGGATGGTGCGCAAGACGCCGTGGGTGCGGCTCAAGGCGGCGGCCTCGCTCGACGGCAAGACCGGCCTGCGCAACGGCGTGAGCCAGTGGATCACCTCCGAGCCGGCACGCGCCGATGGCCATGCCTGGCGGGCTCGCGCCAGCGCAGTGCTGACCGGCGTGGGCACGGTGCTGGAAGACGACCCGCGCCTCGACGTGCGGCTGGTGCAGACCACGCGCCAGCCGCGCGTCGTGGTGATCGACAGCCAATTGCAGACGCCCCCGGATGCAAAGCTCTTCGTGCCCGGCCGCGCGGTCTGGATCTACGCCGCCAGGCAGGACGAACAGAAGGCGGCTGCACTGGCGGCGCGCGGTGCAACCGTCACCTACTTGCCGAATGCGCAGGGCAAGGTCGACCTCGCTGCGATGCTGAAGGATCTCGCCCGCCGCGAAGTCAACGAATTGCATGTCGAGGCCGGGCACAAGCTCAATGGCTCGCTGCTGCGCGAAGGGCTGGTCGACGAGTTGTTGATTTACCTGGCACCCAAGCTGATCGGCGACGGGCTGGATATCGCCTCGGGCATCCACGTCGGCGGCGCATTGACCGAATTGACGGGCGCTCTTCCCCTCGAATTCCGCGGCTTCGAGCAGATCGGGCCCGACCTGCGCATCGTGGCCCGAGTCGCCGGAAGGGACACCTTCTGACGTTTAGCCCGAAGCCCCTCTCGTTCTCTGCGAAAATGCCGAGATGTTCACCGGAATCATCACCGGCGTGGGGCGCATCGCCGCCATCCACGACCTCGGCACCTCCTCCTCCTTTGGCAAAAGACTCAGCATTGCGGTGCCCGACGGGTATCTCGATGACGTGGGCCTTGGCGACAGCATCGCGCTCAACGGCGCCTGCATGACCGTCACCACGCTCGCTCCCGAGCGACAGCAGTTCACCATCGACATTTCCGCCGAGTCCCTCGACAAGACCGCGGGCCTGACCGACGAGGGCAGCCGCATCAACCTCGAAAAGGCCCTGCGCGCCAGCGACCGTCTCGGCGGCCACATCGTGTCGGGCCATGTGGACGGCATCGGCACCGTGAGCTTCTTCGAGCCCATCGGCGAAAGCTGGGAACTGCGGGTGGTGGCACCGCCAGCGCTGGCCCGCTTCCTCGCCTACAAGGGCTCGATCACCGTCAACGGCGTGAGCCTCACCGTCAACAAGGTGAACGACATCGCCGATGGCGCCGAGATCAGCATCAACCTGATCCCGCACACCGTCGAGAACACTTCCCTCGGCGGCCTGAAGGCCGGCTCGAAGGTCAACCTCGAAATCGATACCGTGGCGCGCTACGTGGAGCGCATGCTTCAGGCGGGCGTGCTGGTGCCCCCCTCTTCCACGTATTCCAAGGACACAGCCGAATGAACGCCTCCGTCACGCCGATCGGCGCTCCCCGCGCCGCGCGCGCCCCAGCCCCGATCTCGTCGGTCGAGGAAATCGTGGCCGAGCTTGCCGCCGGCCGCATGGTGATCCTGGTCGACGAGGAAGACCGAGAGAACGAAGGCGACATCGTCGTCGCGGCCGACCACATCACGCCCGAGGCCATCAACTTCATGGCGCGCCATGCCCGCGGCCTGATCTGCCTCACGCTCTCGCGCGAGATGTGCGAGCGGCTGCAGCTGCCGCCGATGGTGCAGCGCAACGGCGCCAAGCATTCGACCGCGTTCACCGTTTCCATCGAAGCGGCCGAAGGCGTGACAACCGGCATCTCCGCCGCTGACCGCGCCCGCACCGTGCAGGCCGCCGTGGCACCCAACGCCGTAGCTGCCGACCTGGTGCAGCCCGGCCACATCTTCCCGCTGCAGGCGGTGGACGGCGGCGTGCTGATGCGCGCCGGCCATACCGAAGCCGGCTGCGACCTCGCCGCCATGGCCGGCTGCTCGCCGGCCTCGGTGATCTGCGAGGTGATGAACGAAGACGGCACCATGGCCCGCCTGCCCGACCTGCAGATCTTTGCGGCCGAGCACGGCCTCAAGATCGGCACCATCGCCGCGCTCATCGAGCACCGCAGCCGCGTCGAATCGCTGGTCGAAAAAGTCGGCTGCCGCGAGATCCAGACCAACTGGGGCGCCTTCACCGCCCACGCTTTCCGCGACAAGCCCAGCAATGGCGTGCACCTTGCGCTGGTACGCGGCAAGTGGGCGCCCGAAGACACGGTGTCGGTGCGCGTGCACGAGCCGCTGTCGGTGCTCGACGCGCTCGAAATCAACCGCTCGCTGCACTCGTGGAGCCTCGACGCCAGCCTTTCGCACATCGCGAACGAGGGCAAGGGCGTGGCCGTGCTGCTGAACTGCGGCGAAACCGCCGGCGAGCTGCTCGCGCAGTTCGACGGCACCGCGCGCCCCGCGCAAGCGCCCGAGCGCGGCCGCATGGACCTGCGCAGCTACGGCATCGGCGCGCAGATCCTGCGCGAATGCGGCGTGCACAAGATGAATCTGCTGGGCACGCCGCGTCGCATGCCAAGCATGGCGGCGGGCTACGGGCTCGAAATCGCCGGCTACCTCACGAAAGACTGAACGACCATGCAAGGTTCAAACAAGGGCGAGACAACGCTCAACGGCAAAGGCCTGCGCATCGGCATCGTGCAGGCGCGCTTCAACGCCGACATCACCGATGCGCTGGCTTCGGCCTGCCTCTCGGAGCTCGAGGCGCTGGGCGTGGCCGCCAGCGACATCCATCACCTGCAGGTTCCCGGTGCACTCGAAGTGCCCGTGGCGCTGCAGGCGCTCGCCGAACGCGGCGGCTACCACGCGCTGGTGGCGCTGGGCTGCATCATCCGCGGCGAAACCTATCACTTCGAACTCGTGGCCAACGAATCGGGCGCGAGCGTGAGCCGCATTGCGCTCGACTACCGCCTGCCCATCGCCAACGCGATCCTCACCACCGAAAACCTCGAGCAGGCCATCGCCCGCCAGACCGACAAGGGCCGCGATGCAGCCCGCGTGGCGGTCGAGATGGCGCAACTGCTGGCCACCCTTTCATGACCGAAGACACCTCCAAGCCCCTCAAGCCCGCTGGCGCCAAGCCGCGCCAGTCGCGCGTCGGCCTCACCAGCACGGGCGCGCGCAAGGCTTCGGCCAAGTCGAACCGCAGCCGCGCGCGCGAGTTCGCGCTGCAGGCGCTCTACCAGCACCTGGTGGGCCGCAACGACCCGACCGACATCGACCATTTCACGCGCGACCTCGCAGGCTTCCACAAGGCCGATGCGCTGCACTACGACGCGCTGCTGCACGGTTCGATCGAAGGCGCCGAGCAGCTCGACGCACTGATCCGCCCCCTGCTCGACCGCAAGTTCGAAGAGATTTCGCCCATCGAGCACGCCGTGATGTGGATCGGCGTGTACGAGTTCCAGAACTGCCCCGACGTGCCGTGGCGCGTGGTGCTCAACGAGTGCATCGAACTCGCCAAGGAATTCGGCGGCACCGACGGACACAAGTACGTGAACGCCGTGCTCAACGGCCTGGCGCCGCAGTTGCGTCCACTTGAAGTGGAAGCAGACCGCGCTTCGGGGAAAGCAAAGGCATGAGGATTTCGACGCGCGCGCAGCGCATCGAGCCCTTCTATGTGATGGAAGTGGCGAAGGCCGCAAGTGCTCTGGCACGCCAGGTCGCCCACACCGACCGGCCGATGATCTTCCTGAACATCGGCGAGCCCGACTTCACCGCCCCGCCTCTGGTGCAGGAAGCCGCGGCCCGCGCCGTGCGCGCCGGCGCCACGCAGTACACGCAGGCCACTGGCCTCGACCATCTGCGCGAACGCATCGGTGCCTGGTACCGCCAGCGCTTCAACGTCGACGTGCCGGCCCGCCGCATCGTCGTCACTGCCGGAGCTTCGGCCGCCCTGCAGCTTGCCTGCCTCGCGCTGATCGAATCCGGCGACGAGATCCTGATGCCCGACCCGAGCTATCCGTGCAACCGCCACTTCGTGAGCGCGGCGGACGGCAAGGCCGTGCTGGTGCCGACCACCGCCGAAGAGCGCTTCCAGCTCACGGCGGCCAAGGTCGAGGCCGCGTGGACCGACAAGACGCGCGGGGTGCTGCTCGCGTCGCCGTCGAACCCGACCGGCACTTCGATCGCGCCCGACGAACTGCGCCGCATCCACGAGGTGGTGTCGCAGCGCGGCGGCATCACGCTGATCGACGAGATCTACCTTGGCCTCTCGTACGACGATGCCTTCGGACAGACGGCGCTGGCCATCGACGACAACGTCATCAGCATCAACAGCTTCAGCAAGTACTTCAACATGACCGGCTGGCGCCTTGGCTGGCTGGTGGTGCCCGAAGTGCTGGTGCCGGTGGTCGAGCGCCTCGCGCAAAACCTCTTCATCTGCGCGAGCACGGTGTCGCAGTACGCGGCGCTCGCCTGCTTCGAGGACGAGAGCATTGCCGAGTACGAACGCCGCCGCGCCGAATTCAAGGCGCGCCGCGACTGGTTCATTCCGCAGCTCAACGCATTGGGCCTGAACGTGCCCGTGGTGCCCGACGGCGCCTTCTACGCCTGGGCCGACTGCACGAGCTTCGCCGAAAAGCTCAGCATCTCGGGCAGCTGGGACTTCGCCTTCGAGACCATGAAGCGCGCCCACGTCGCCGTCACGCCCGGTCGCGATTTCGGCACAGCCGAGACGACCAAGTTCGTGCGCTTCTCCACTGCCAGTTCGATGGCGCACTTGCAGGAATCCATCGAACGCCTGCGGGCCATGGCAGAGAACCAGGCGCAATGAGCTACGCGTTTCCGATCCGCGTCTACTGGGAAGACACCGACGCCGGCGGCATCGTGTTCTACGCCAACTACCTGAAGTTCATGGAGCGCGGTCGCACCGAATGGCTGCGCTCCCTGGGCGTCGAACAGCGCAAGCTGCGCGAGGAAACGGGCGGCCAGTTCGTGGTGAGCGAAACGCAGCTCAAATACCATCGGCCCTCGCGGCTGGACGACGAACTGCTCGTTACAGCCGATCTTCAACAATTGGGCACTGCGTCGTTGATAATCGGTCAGCGAGTGCTATCAAAAACAGAGCAAGAGCGAACGGGGGCCTCGGCACCCGTCTTGCTGTGCGAAGGCACGATCCGCATCGGCTGGGTGGACGCCGCCACATTGCGTCCCGCACGCATTCCGAAGCAAGTGACGGGAACCCTCGAGCGCTACAGCGGCTCCATGACACAACCTTTCAAGCCATGAACCAAGACCTCTCCATCATCAATCTCCTGCTCCATGCGAGCTTCGTGGTTCAACTGGTCGTGCTGCTGCTGGTGATCGTCTCGATCGCCAGTTGGGCCGCGATCATCCGCAAGTACTTCGCACTGCGGCGCATGCGTGCCCTCAACGACGACTTCGAACGCGAGTTCTGGTCTGGCACCAGCCTCAATGAACTGTTCGCCTCGGCCGCGCAGAACGCCAAGTTCGCCGGCCCCATGGAGCGCATCTTCGCTTCGGGCATGCGCGAGTATCAAAAGCTGCGCGAACGCCATGTGACCGATGCTCCCACGCTGCTCGACGGCGCCCGCCGCGCGATGCGCGCCAGCTTCCAGCGCGAGTTGGACGCGGCCGAGCAGAACCTCTCGTTCCTGGCCACCGTGGGCTCGGTCTCGCCTTACGTCGGCCTGTTCGGCACGGTCTGGGGCATCATGCACGCCTTCACCGGCCTGGCTGCGCTGGCGCAGGTGACGCTGGCCACTGTGGCGCCCGGCATCGCCGAGGCGCTGGTGGCCACGGCCATCGGCCTGTTCGCTGCCATTCCTGCCGTTGTCGGCTACAACCGCTTCGCTCGCGAGATCGACAAGATCGCCATTGCCCTCGAAACCTACATCGAGGAGTTCTCCAACATCCTGCAGCGCAACCTGTCGGCCAATCCGACGGCTGGCGGCGCCGCATCGTCGGTGGCTCCGGCCAACCGCTGAACGGAGGCGCAGCGCATGCCCGCCGTTTCATCCCGGGGCCGCGGCCGCCGGACGATCAACGAGATCAACATGGTCCCGTTCATCGACGTGATGCTGGTGCTGCTGATCATCTTCATGGTCACGGCACCGCTCATCACGCCGAGCGTGATCAACCTGCCTTCGGTCGACCGCGCCAACAAGCAGCCCGACAAGCCCATCGAGATCGTCATCAAGAGCGAAGACGAAGTGCAGATCAAGAAAGACCCGTCCACCGGCTCGGGCGGCACCTCGATCCCCATGACCCAGATCGGCTCCGCGGCCAAGCAGGCCCAGGGCGGCGACGACCAGCGCCCGGTGGTCATCAGCGCCGACAAGTCGGTGAAGTACGAAACCGTCGTGAAGGCGATGAACCAGCTCAAGCGCAGCGGCATCGAGCGCGTGGGCCTGTCGGTCACGACCACGGGCGGCAAATAAGGCATGTCGCTCGCACTGGATCGCCCCGAGTTCGCGCCGCCGCCACAGCGCGGCACGCCGCGTGCCGTCGTGCTGGCCCTCATTGCGCATGCGTTGCTGATTGCCGCGCTGACATGGGGCGTGCGCTGGCGCAGCGACCCCGACGAAGGCGCGGTCGACGCGGAGCTGTGGTCGTCCACGGTGCAGCAGGCGGCGCCCCGCCTGCAGGCACCGCAAGCCCCCACACCTGCCCCCGCGCCGCCGCCGCCCGCACCCGCACCGCCGCCCCCACCGGTGGCGAAGGCGCCCGAGCCCGCACCCGTGCCGAAGGCGCCCGACATTGCCCTGGAGCGCGAGAAGAAGCTCAAGGAGCAGAAGGAACAGAAAGAGCGCGAACTCGAGCAGCAACAGCAGCAGAAGAAGAAAGAGCTCGAAGCCAAGCAGCGCGCCGAAGACGAGGCCCAGCGCAAGAAAGAGCAGCAGCAGAAGCTGGCCGACCAGAAGAAGCAGCAGGAAGCCGAGGCCAAGCAGGCTGAAGCCAAGAAGGCCGAGGCTGCGGCGAAGCAGGCAGCCGCCGATCGTGCCGCCGCGCTCAAGCGCATGCAGGGTCTTGCGGGTGCCAGCGGTGCCGACGATTCGAAGGGCACAGCCCAGCGTTCGTCGGGCCCTTCGAGCGGCTACGCCGGCCGCATCGCCGCGGCCGTGCGCCCGAACATCACCTTCCCCGATGCCGACATGGTCAACGGCAACCCGGCCGCGGAATTCGAAGTCAACCTGGCGCCCGACGGCACCATCGTCGGCGTCAAGCTCAGCAAGTCGAGCGGCCTGCAGGGCTGGGACGAGGCCGCCGAACGCGGCCTGCGCAAGACCGAGAAGCTGCCGCGCGACACCGACGGGCGCATCTTCCCCTCGCTGATCGTGTCGCTGCGGCCCAAGCGCTGACGGCACAACGTCGATTCGTGCATCGATTCCGGGCGGCAATGAACAACCGCCCGGAACTCGTTCGATGCCGCGCTGTCTACACGCGGACAACAACAGCCGGGCGCCACGCCCGCACAAGATGAATCCCAACGGCCGCATCCGCTACGGCAGCAGTCCGCTGCTCGCCAGCCCCACCCCCGTGTGGCGCAGCAAATTCATCGTGGCCAGCATCGCCTTCGGCTTCGTGCTGCTGGCAGGTCGGGCCGCCTATGTCCAGATCTTCAACAACGACTTCTTCCAGCATCAGGGCGAGGTGCGCTACCAGCGCACACTGGAGCTGCCGGCCAACCGGGGCCGCATCCTCGACCGCAACGGGCTGATCCTGGCCTCCGACATTCCGGCGCCCAGCATCTGGGCCATTCCCGAGGACATCGAGCGCGACGACCCCGAGGTACAGGCCAAGCTCAAGCAGGCCGCCAAGCTGCTCGGCATGCCGCAGAAGGACTTCGACAAGAAGCTGGAGGACGAGGACAAGACCTTCGTATGGCTCAAGCGCCAGGTCGACCAGCCGGTTGCCAAGGAGGTTGCGGCGCTCAACATCAAGGGCATCTACCTGCGCCGCGACTACCGTCGCCAGTATCCCGAGGGCGAGGCGGCGGCGCACCTGGCCGGCTTCACCAACGTGGAAGACATCGGGCAGGAAGGCGTGGAGCTGGCCTTCAACCAGGAGCTGGCTGGCAAGTCCGGCTCGCGCCACGTCCTCAAGGACCGGCTGGGCCACATCGTCGAGGACACCGAGGACCAGGTGCCGCCGACCGAGGGCCACGATATCCAGCTGAGCATCGACGACCGCGTGCAGTTCGTGGCCTACGAGAAGATCCGCGATGCCGTCGTCGCCAACAAGGCGCGTGCCGGCAGCGTGGTGGTGGTCGATGCGCAGACGGGCGAACTGCTGGCCATGGCCAACTACCCGAGCTACGACCCCAACGACCGCCGCAACCTCACCGGCGAGCAGCTGCGCAACCGCGCGATGACCGACGTGTTCGAGCCGGGATCGACGATGAAGCCGATCACCATCGCCACCGCGCTGCAGCTGGGCCGAGTCACCCCCAAGACCATCATCGACACCAACCCCGGACGCATCACCGTGTCGGGCGCGACCATCCACGACGACGAGAACTTCGGCGTGCTGACGGTCGAGGGCGTGATCCAGAAGTCGAGCAACGTGGGCGCCACCAAGATCTCGCAGCGCATGACGGCGCAGGAGATGTGGAACTCGCTCACGGCCGTGGGCCTCGGGCAGAAGCCGCAGACGCCCTTCCCCGGCGCGGTAACGGGCCGGCTGCGGCCGTGGAAGTCGTGGCGCCCCATCGAGCAGGCCACCATGTCATACGGCTACGGCCTCTCGGCCTCGCTGTTCCAGATAGCGCATGCGTACACCGCCTTCGCGCACAACGGCGAGGTGATCCCGGTGAGCCTGCTGAAGAACATGGGCGAGGAGCCGGCCGGCGTGCAGGTGTTTTCGCCGCTGGTCGCAAGCGAGGTGCGCCAGATGATGCACATGGCGGCCGCGCCCGGCGGCACCGCGCCGCTGGCGCAGACCGTGGGCTATTCGGTGGGCGGCAAGACCGGCACCGCGCACAAGCAGGTCGGCAAGGGCTACGCCAGCAACAAGTACCGCGCCTGGTACACCGGCATGTCGCCCATCGACAAGCCGCGCATCATCGTTGCGGTGATGGTCGACGAACCCAGCGCCGGCAAGTACTTCGGCGGGCTGGTGGCGGCACCTGTGTTCAGCCAGGTTGTGCAGCAGACGCTGCGCATCATGAACGTGGTGCCCGACCTCGCCGTGGCGCCAATGGCGCACTGAGCCCGCGAACCCGGTTCAGCGCACTACGCTGAGCCGCTTCACGTCGAGCTCGGCCTTGTTGCCGACCAGGTCCTTGTCGAACTCGCCGGAGATCTCGACGCGCACCTTGTCGTCGATCTTCACGCCGGCCGGGAAATGCTTGGCGTCGATCTCCACTTTCATGCGGCCGGTGTCGTCGGCAAAGGTGTAGTGCTCGCCGCCGTCATGCGACACGATGAAGCCGCGCAGCGTGGCGTGCTGATCATCCTTGCCGGTGTCGAGCAGTTGCTTGACGCTCATCGTCGGCACGGTGCTGGGGCCGGCGTACTGGGCGGATGCGGCAAAGGGCAACGCCAGGGCCAATGCGAGGACGAGGGATGATTTCTTCATGGCGAGTTCCTCCTTGAACTGCTGATTGGAAAAAGCAGAAAGGATCGTAGCGGGCCCGTCAAAGGGCCCACGCCACCCAAGCACTTGTCGCGCTCTTGCCGTGCGCGATCAGATCAGTCGTAGACGATCAGCGCCTTGCCCGCTTCCGCCTGCGCGGTCCAGCTGGCCAGCGCCGCATCGGTCGGGAAGAACTTGGCGCGCTCGCCCAGTTGCAGCTCGACCTGCGCGCCGCCACGCGCCATCGACAGACGCACCGGCAGCCCCTGGATCAGGTCGCCGACCTCGGTCTGCTCGGTGCGCGGCGGAAAGTCTTTCAGCAGGCGCGCGATGTCGGGCGCCTTGCCGTTTACTGCCACGCGCAGGAACTTGCCGAAGCGGCAGCGCGCCGTGGCAAGGTCCCATACCTGCTGCACTTGGAAGCGCGCCTCGAAACCACCGCGCGCGGGCTGAAGCCGACCGCTGACGATGACCAGTTCGTCGTCTTTCAGCGTGTTGCGGTTGGCGTTGATGGTCGCCTCGTCGGCGGTGGCGTCGATCGAGTCCGACTTGTCGTCGAGCTTGAAGATCGCCAGCCGGCCGCGCTGGCCGTTGATCACGCGGAAGTCGCTCACGATGCCGGCAATGACCTGCTGGTCGCGGCTGTCGAGCAGGTCGCCGATCTCGCGCTTGCAGAAGCGCCGCACTTCGTGCGAAACCTCGTCGAACAGGTGGCCCGAGAGGTAGAAGCCGACGGCTGTTTTCTCGAGCGTCAGCCGCTCCTTCACGCCCCAGGGCGTGGCGTCGACGAGGTCGGGCTCGGCGGTGGCCGAACCGTGCTCGGCGTCGCCGAAGATGTCGACCTGCGATGCATTGGCCGCGGTGGCATTCGCAAATTCGAAGGCACGGTCGAGCGAGGCGATCAGCGACGCGCGGTTCTGCTGAATGGCGTCGAAGGCGCCGGCCTTGATCAGCGCTTCGACCGTGCGCTTGTTGATGCGCTGGCGGTCGATGCGCACGCAGAAGTCGAACAGGCTCTTGAACGGCCCGCCCTCTTCGCGCGCCCGCACCACGGCCTCGACCGCGAGCTGGCCCGTGCCCTTCACTGCCCCCAGGCCGTAGCGAATGATCTTGTTGGTGACCGGCTCGAAACGGTAGTTGCCGCGGTTCACGTCCGGCGGCTCGAAGGTGATGCCGAAGTTTTTCTGGGCGTCTTCGAACAGCAGCTTGAGCTTGTCCGTGTCGTCCATTTCCACGGTCATATTGGCGCAGAAGAACTCGGCCGTGTAGTGAACCTTGAGCCAGCCCGTGTGGTACGCCAGCAGCGAGTAGGCAGCAGCGTGCGACTTGTTGAAGCCGTAGCCCGCGAACTTCTCCATCAAGTCGAAGATTTCGTCGGCCTTGTCCTGGACGATGCCATGCGTTGCAAGGGCGCCCGCGCGGAATTTCTCGCGGTGCTCGGCCATCTCCTCGAGCTTCTTCTTGCCCATTGCACGGCGCAGCAGGTCGGCGCCGCCGAGCGAGTAGCCGCCCAGGATCTGCGCGGTCTGCATCACCTGCTCCTGGTAGACCATGATCCCGTAGGTCTCGGAGAGCATCTCGGCCACGGCCGGGTGTGGGTACTCCACCGTCTCGCGGCCGTGCTTGCGCGCCACGAAGCTGGGAATCAGGTCCATCGGGCCCGGGCGATACAGCGCGTTCAGCGCAATCAGGTCTTCCAGGCGCGTCGGGCGCGCATCTTTCAGCATGCCCTGCATGCCGCGAGATTCAAACTGGAACACGGCTTCCGTCTTGCCGTCGGAGAACAGCCGGTAGGTGGCCGCGTCGTTCAGCGGGATGTTCTCGAACGCGAAGTTCTCCTGGCCCTTGTGGCGCTTCATGATGAACTCGCGCGCAATCTCCAGGATGGTGAGCGTGGCGAGGCCCAAGAAGTCGAACTTCACGAGGCCGATGGCTTCGACGTCGTCCTTGTCGTACTGGCTCACGGCCGATTCGCTGCCGGGCTGCTGGTAGAGCGGGCAGAAGTCGGTGAGCTTGCCCGGCGCGATGAGCACACCACCGGCGTGCATGCCGATGTTTCGGGTCATGCCCTCGAGCTTTTGCGCGAGCTCGACCAGCATGCGGACTTCTTCTTCCTTCTCGATGCGCTCCGCCAGTTGCGGCTCCATCTCGATGGCGTAGTTGTTCTTGTCGCCCTCGATCTTCTTCTCGGGCGGGTACTGCAGCGTGACCGACATGCCGGGCTTGTTCGGAATCAGCTTGCTGATGCCGTCGCAGAACATGTAGCTCATGTCGAGCACGCGGCCCACGTCGCGGATGGCCGCGCGCGCGGCCATGGTTCCGAAGGTGGCGATCTGGCTCACTGCGTTGCGGCCGTACTTGTCTTTCACGTAGTCGATCACGCGGTCGCGGTTGCCCTGGCAGAAGTCGATGTCGAAGTCGGGCATCGAGACGCGCTCGGGGTTCAGGAAACGTTCGAACAGCAGCTTGTATTCGAGCGGATCGAGGTCGGTGATCTTCAGCGCATAGGCCACCAGCGAGCCCGCGCCCGAGCCCCGGCCCGGTCCCACCGGGCAGCCGTTGGCCTTGGCCCACTGGATGAAGTCACCCACGATCAGGAAGTAGCCGGGGAACCCCATGTTCAGGATCGTGTTGATCTCGAACTCCAGCCGCTCCACGTAGCGCGGGCGCTCGGCCTCGCGCTTGGCCTCGTCGGGGTAGAGGTGCTTCAGGCGCACCTCCAGGCCTTCGAACGACTCCTGGCGGAAGAAGTCGTCGATCGGCATGCGCACGCCTTCGCTGACGAAGGGCGTCGGAAAGTCGGGCAGCTGCGGCTTGCCCAGCACCAGCGTCAGGTTGCAACGCTTGGCGATCTCGACCGTGTTGGCCAGCGCGCTCGGCACGTCGGCGAATAGCGCCTGCATTTCGGCGGTCGACTTGAAATACTGCTCTTCGGTGAACCGGCGCACCCGGCGCGGGTTGCCGAGAATTTCGCCTTCGGAAATGCACACGCGCGCCTCGTGCGCTTCGTAGTCTTCGCGGGCGGCGAACTGCACGGGGTGCGTGGCAACCACCGGCAGATGCAGCCGGGCCGCCAGCTGCACAGCGGCGATGACGTGCGGCTCGTCCTCGGGCCGGCCTGCGCGCTGCAGCTCGATGTAGAAGCGGTGCGGAAAAATCCCCGCCAGCCGCAATGCAAGCTCGGCAGCGCGCTCGCCCTGCCCCTGCAGCAACGGCTGCCCCAACGGCCCGGCCTGCGCGCCCGAGAGCGCAATCAGCCCGCCCGCGAGCTCTTCAAGCCATTCCAGCTTGCAGGCCGCCTGCGACTGGCCCCGGCCCACGTTCTGCGTCCACGCCCGCGCCAGCAGTTCGGACAGGTGCAGATAGCCTTCAATGTTCTGCACCAGCAGCACGATGCGGGTGAGCACGCCGGGCTCCTTGCCCAGCCCTTCCACGAAGACTTCCGCACCGATGATGGGCTTGACGCCCTTGCCGCGGCCCTGCTTGTAGAACTTGACCGCCCCGAACAGGTTGTTCAGGTCGGTGATGGCCAGCGCGGGCTGCTTGTCGGCAGCGGCGGCCTTGATGACTTCGTCGATCCGGTTGGTGCCGTCGACGACGGAAAATTCGGTGTGCAGGCGCAGGTGAACAAACATCCGGCCATTGTAGAAACTGCCACTCCACGATGTGGGTTGGCAATCCCTACAATCGCGCCCCGTGCAAGAGATTCTGAATATCGCGGCCTACAAGTTCGTGGCCATAGACGACAGCCCCGTGCTGCGCGAAGACCTGCGCGCCCGCACGCAGGCCCTGGGGCTCATGGGCACCATCCTGCTGGCGCCCGAGGGCATCAACTTGTTCCTGGCCGGCAGCGCCGACGGGGTGCAGGCCTTTCTGGCCCATTTGCGTGCCGACGCGCGCTTTGCCGACCTCGAGGCCAAGGAAAGCTGGTCCGCCGCTCAGCCCTTCCGCCGCATGCTGGTAAAGCTCAAGCGCGAGATCATCCGCATGGACCACCCGGCCATCCAGCCCGCCGCGGGCCGGGCGCCCGGCGTGGACGCCCCCACGCTCAAGCGCTGGCTCGACCAGGGCCACGACGACGAGGGCCGCGAAATCGCCCTGCTCGACACACGCAATGCCTTCGAGGTCGATCACGGCAGTTTCGAAGGCGCCATTGACTGGCGCATCGGCAAGTTCACCGAATTCCCACCCGCCCTGAACGCGCACCGCGACGAGTTCAAGGGCAAGACGGTCGTGAGCTTCTGCACCGGCGGCATCCGCTGCGAGAAGGCCGCGATCCTGATGCGCGAAGAAGGCGTGGAGCACGTGCTCCAGCTCGAAGGCGGCATCCTCAAGTATTTCGAGCAGGTCGGCGGCGCGCACTACAAGGGCGACTGCTTCGTGTTCGACGGCCGCGAGGCCCTGGCACCCGACCTGAGCGCACGCTCGGCACGCGCCAGCGCCCGCGCCTCGGAAGACCCCGACCTCGCCATCAAGCAGTAACGGCAACAACCAAGACGTCGACAGGCCTCCCATGCGCATCCTCCTGGTGGAAGACGAACTGGACATGGCCTCGTGGCTGATCCGCGCGCTCACACAAAGCGGCTTCGTGGCCGACCACGCCCCCGACGCGCGCACCGCCGAGGCCTTCATGGCCGGCACCGAATATGACGCCATCGTGCTCGACCTGCGCCTGCCCGACAAGCACGGCCTGAGCGTGCTGGCCGACATGCGCAATGCCGACGACCGCACGCCAGTACTGATCCTCACGGCGCAAGGCGCCCTGCAAGACCGCGTACGCGGCCTTAACCTGGGCGCCGACGATTTCCTCACCAAGCCTTTCGAACTGGTCGAACTCGAAGCCCGCCTGTCGGCCCTGGTGCGCCGCAGCCGCGGCAAGCAGCACCCGCGCCTGCAGTGCGCCTCGCTCTCGTACGACAGCCAGAGCCACGCCTTCACGCTGCGCGGCACGCTGCTGTCGCTCACGCCGCGCGAGCAGGCCGCGCTCACCGCCTTGCTGATGCGCAGCGGCGCGCCGGTCGGCAAGTCGCAGCTTTTCGCCAAGGTGTTCACCAACGACAGCACCGCCGGCCCCGACGCCATCGAGGTGGTGCTGCACCGGCTGCGGCGCAAGCTCGCGGACAGCGACGTGCGCATCGTCACCGTGCGCGGCCTGGGCTACATGCTGGAGAGCATTGCCGATGGATCCTCAGCCCCAGCCCAACCCGAACTCCCCGGCGAAGGCGACTGAGCCGCAGCCCCAGCGCTTCGGCATCCGCGCGCGGCTGCTCGCGCTGCTGCTGCCCGGCATCGTCGCGCTGCTGGCGCTCGACAGCTGGAACGACTACAAGGCCCTGACCGATTCGCTCGTGGTCGCCTACGACCAGAGCCTGCTCGAACCCGTGCAGGCGCTGGCCAACGGCATCGTGGTGGCGAGCGACGGCAGCGTGCGCGTGCAGGAGCCGTTCTCGATCCAGGCGATGTTCGAGTCCACGCACCTGCGCTACAAGTACCTGCACGTCGGCGTGCAGCGCATTCCCAAGGGCGAAACACTCGACGTGAATTCGCCCGAGACCACGCTCATGGGCGTGCCCGGCCTGCCCCGCCCGGCACAGCAACCGCCCGACGGCACGCCGGTGTTCTACGACGCGGTGCACGAGCAGCACCCGGTGCGCGTGGCCGCGCTGCGGCAGACGGTGTACGACAACGTCCACCCCGGCGTGGCCTACAGCGTGCTGATCCAGGCGGCCGAGGGCACCGGCCCGCGCACCGAGGCCCAGGCCGAGTCGCTGCGCCAGGAGCTGCTGCGCGACACGCGCATGGTGCTGGTGATGGCGCTGCTGGTGTGGCTCGGCGTGGCGTGGACGCTGCGCCCGCTGGAGCGCCTGCGCAGCTCGCTGCGCGAGCGATCGCGCGACGACCTGACGCCGCTCGACGCCAGCGGCGTGCCGCAGGAGGTCGCGCCGCTGGTGGACGCAGTGAACCACCACATCGCGGGCCATCGGCGCATGGTGGCCGAGCAATCGCAGTTCCTGGCCGATGCCTCGCATCAGCTGCGCACGCCGCTGAGCATCCTGTCGATACAGGCGGGCTACGCGGTGCGCGAAACCGATCCGGCGCGCATGCGCGAGTCGCTGCATGCCATCGTCGGGCAGCTCGCGCGAACGCGCCGCCTCAGCGAACAACTGCTGGCGCTGGCCCATGCCACCACCGAAGACGAAGTCGCCCCTGCCGAGCCCACGGTGGTCGACCTCAACGCCATCGCGCGCGAGGTGGTGCTGCAATACCTGCCGCTGGCGCGCGAGAACGACCAGGACCTGGGCTGGGTCGATGCGCGCGGCGACAACGCCGCCGAACGCATCGCCACCGCAGGCGACGACGGAGAAGACACGGACGGCACCGACGAAGCCGGCGATGAAGACGACTCACCCGTGCTGCCCGTGGCGGCCAATGCCGCCGAACTGCACGAGGTGCTTGCCAACCTTGTGCACAACGCCATCAAGTACACGCCGCGCGGCGGCAACATCACCGTGACCGTGCGGCGCGAGGCCTCATATGCGCTGGCTGAGGTGTGCGACAGCGGACCGGGCATCGCACCCGAAAGGCGCGACAGCGTGTTCGAGCGCTTCCATCGCGATCCATCCGTGGCTGCCGTTGCAACACAGGGCGCGGGCCTCGGCCTCACCATTGCTCGCAGCTATGCGCGGCGCAACGGCGGCGAGATCGAACTGGGCAACGCCGACACGCCCGAGAGCCCCAACGGCGGCGGACTGCGCGCGATCCTCAGGCTGCCGCTGCGCGCCTTCTGAGGCCCTTTTTTGCAAGGGTTTCACCCGATACACCGGTACGTGATTACACGTATTTTGCGGGTCGCCGGGCCGTTTGCGCCTGCTCCGAAAGGCGATTGAAAGCCTCGATTCCTAGACTGCGCTCCTTCCAATCGAAGGAGACTCAATGCAGCACCAGCTCGGTGAAGATCCGGCCTCGCACGCGCTTCGGCCCGCTTCAAAATTCAAAAAAGATTACTACGGCGGCGCCCTGCTGATCGTCATCGGACTGGCCGCCGTCTATGCCGGCATCGGCTACCGCGTCGGCGAGCTTGCGCACATGGGGCCGGGCTTCTTCCCGGTCGCGCTCGGTGCGCTGCTGGCACTCACGGGGCTGCTGATCGCTGTCTCCGCGCGCGGTGACAAGCAAGCTGAAGGCGCGAGCGAAGAAGCCGCGTCGCACGGCCATCCGGGCGGCATGCCCGACATTCGCGGCGGCATCTGCATCATCCTGGGCATCCTCGCGTTCCTGCTGTTCGGCGAGTACGGCGGCCTGCTGCCGGCCACCTTCGCCATCGTGTTCATCTCGGCGCTCGGCGACCGAGACAACACGCTGACCGAGGCGCTGCTGCTGTCGCTGGCGATGTGCTTCATCGCGGTGGTGATCTTCTGGTGGGCGCTCAAGCTGCAGCTGCCCCTGTTCCAGTGGGGAGGCTGACACCATGATCGGTCAATCGCTCCACGACCTCTGGTTCGGCTTCGGCGTGGCCTTCCAGGGCTCGAACCTGATGTGGTCCTTCTTCGGCGTGCTGGTGGGCAACCTGATCGGCGTGCTGCCGGGCATGGGCGCGTTGCAGGCCATCTCGATCCTGCTGCCGCTCACCTACGTGATGCATCCGGTGCCCGCCATCCTGATGCTGGCCGGCATCTTCTACGGCTCGCAGTACGGCGGCGCCATCGGCGCCATCCTGATGAACATGCCGTCGCACCCGCCGCATGCGGTGACCTGTCTGGACGGGTACCCGATGACCAAGCAGGGCAAAGGGGGCGTCGCGTTAGGGGTAACGATGATCGCCTCGTTCTTCGCGGCGTCCGTCGGCATCATCGTGATGATCTTCGCCTCGCCCCTGCTGGTGCAGATCGCGTTCAAGTTCGGCCCGACCGAGATCTTCTCGATCATGCTGCTGGGCCTGCTCGCCGGCTCCACCATGTCGCGCGGCTCGCCGCTCAAGGGCGTGGCCATGACGCTGTTCGGCCTGCTGTGCGGCGTGGTCGGCACCGACGTGAACAGCGGCAGCTTCCGCTTCGCGTTCGGCCTGCCCGAGCTGAGCGACGGCCTCGAACTGGTGGCGATCTCGATGGGCCTGTTCGGCGTGGCCGACTTCCTGCTCAACGTGAACCGCATGAAGACCATCGGCGACACCGGCACGCTCAAGCTCAGCGACATGCGCCCGAGCAAGGAAGAGCTCAAGCGCGCCTTCCCCGCGATGATCCGCGGCACCATCGTCGGCACGGTGTTCGGCGCAATGCCCGGCACGGGCCCGACCATCACCACCTTCATTGCCTACGCGCTGGAGCGCAAGGTGTCGAAGACGCCGAACAAGTTCGGCACCGGCATGATCGAAGGCGTGGCCGGCCCCGAGGCCTCGGCCCACTCGAAGACGCAGGTCGACTTCATCCCGACGATGAGCCTGGGCATTCCGGGCGACGCGGTGATGGCGCTGATCCTGGGTGCGCTGCTGATCCAGGGCATCCAGCCCGGCCCGCAGCTCATTACCGAGCACCCGGACATCTTCTGGGGCCTGATCGCCTCGTTCTGGATCGGCAACGTGATCCTCGTGATCCTGAACGTGCCGCTGATCGGCGTGTGGGTGAAGCTGCTGAAGGTGCCCTACAAGTACCTGTTCCCGGCCGCGATGTTCTTCATTGCGACGGGTGTGTACAGCACGCAGAACAGCCTGTTCCAGATCTGGGAAGTGCTGGTGTTCGGCATCGTCGGCGCCCTGCTGATGTCGCTGGAATTCTCGGTCGCACCGATCTTGCTGGGCTTCGTGCTCGGGCCGATGGTGGAAGAGAACTTCCGCCGCGCGCTGCTGCTCTCGCGCGGCGACATGTCGGTGTTCGTGACACGGCCGATCAGCGGCACCTTCATCGGGCTGTGCGTGCTGCTGCTGCTGGGCGTGGGCTACTCGGCCTGGCGCGGTCGCGGTGGCCGCAAGGGCATGGTCGAGCTTCCGAAGGCACCACCAGGTGCATCGCCGTCGGAAACTGTGGCGATCGGCAACGAGTAACCGCAGAAACAAAAAGGGCCCGATACGTCGGGCCCTTTTTCATTGGCGCTCGAGTTTCAGCTTCAGACCGGCGTGGTGCCCGTATCGGGTTCGCGCACACCAAAGGGCTTGCCGGGCAGTGGAATGAATTCGGTCTCGCCGGGCACGTGGCCCATGCGCTGGGCGGCCCAATCGGAGCCTGCTTCGAGGATGCGCTCGCGCCGGCTCGATACGAAGTTCCAGGTGATGTAGCGCGGGCCGTCGAGCGGCTCGCCGCCGATCACCATCAGGCGTGCGGCGGCGCTCGCCGTGAGCACCGCGCCTTGCCCGTCGGGCAGCACGGCCATGGTGTGCGCTTCGACCGGCTCGCCATTCACGCTGACATCGGCATCGACTGCGTAGATGGCCAGCTCGGATGCGAGCGCAGGCAATTCGAAGCGCCCGCCTGCAGGCAAGGCGATGTCGAGGTACACGGTCTGCGAAAGCGTCTTGACCGGCGAGCGGGCACCGAAGGCTTCGCCCACCAGCACGCGCACCGCCACGCCCTGCTCCACCAGCTCGGGAATCGCATCGGCCGGCGTGTGCTCGAAGCTGGGTTCGGTTTCTTCATGCGCCTGCGGCAGCGCGGCCCACAGCTGCAGGCCGTGGTTCACGTAGGTGTCGGCCTTGAGGCGATCGGGCTTGCGCTCGGAGTGCACGATGCCCTTGCCGGCGGTCATCCAGTTGATGGCGCCGGGAAGAATCTCCTGCACGCTACCCAGGCTGTCGCGATGCATCATCGCGCCCTTGAAAAGATACGTGACCGTCGAGAGGCCGATGTGCGGATGCGGCCGCACGTCGTGCTCGCTGCCCGGCTGCTCGGTGGCCGGGCCGAAATGGTCGAAGAACACGAAGGGGCCGACCGAGCGGCGCTGCGCCGCGGGCAGCAGGCGCCGCACCTTGAAGCCACCGCCGAGGTCCTTGTCGTGCGGCTTGAGCAGTTGGGTCTCGGGGGCGGTGTCGGTCATCGTGTTTCTCCGTGGGTGGCGGGTGCCGGTTATTCGCGCGATCTTGCCACTGTGGCAATGCGCTCGCCGAATGCGCGGGCCGTGTCGAAGTCGCCTTTCAGCATTTCAGCCGGGCTCGCATCGGACGGCGATTGCGTCAGCAGGCCGCCGTAGCCGCCCACGTAGTTCATCGAGTCGCGCGTGGCGGCCTTGCTGTTGCTCGGCAGGATGCCCATGCTGACCCAGATGCCGCTGTGCTGCATCGCGAGCGTCCACAGGTAGGTCATGGTCGTGACCTTGTCGCCGTTCATGGTGGCGCTGTTGGTGAAGCCGGCGAAGAGCTTGTCCTTCCAGCCCTGCGTGTACCAGACCTTCGACGACGCATCGGCGAACTTCTTGAACTGCCAGCTCACGCCGCCCATGTAGGTCGGCGAGCCGAAGACGATGGCGTCTGCCGCGGCCAGCAGCTCCCAGCCGCCTTCGGGCAGGTTGCCGTCCGCGTCGATGGCGAGCAACTGGGCGCCCGCGCCGTCCGCTACGGTTTGCGCCACGCGCTGGGTGTGGCCGTAGCCGGAATGGAAGACGACGACGATGTTTGCCATGTTTGGGTGCTCCTGAGTGGGTGAGGTGTTGCGATCAGCGCTTGTCGATGCTGAAGCGGCCGGCACCGAAGCCTGCGAGGGCAAGCAGGCCGCCTGCAATGGCGATGTTCTTGTTGAAGTTGATCTGCTGCATCATTTTCATGGCGTCGGGTGCGGACCAGTACTTGTGGAAGAACAGCGCGGTCGCCACGGTGAAGATTGCCATCACGATCGCGGTCCAGCGCGTCTTGAAACCCAGCAGCAGCGCGATGCCGAGACCCAGCTCGACGATGATCGCAATGGCCGCACCCACTTCGGGCAACGGCAGGCCGACGGACGTGATGTAGCCAACGGTGCCGCCGAAGCCCATGAGCTTGCCGATGCCGGCGGGAATGAACAGGTAGGCGATCAGGATGCGGCCGATCAGGGCCAGCGTGTCTTGTGCCGAATTGGGTGCAGTGGTTGTAGTTGCCATGATTGAAAAACTCCTCGGTTGTTGAAATTGAAAAGGGAAAAGAAAAAAGAAAAGCCGGGCGGCAAGCGCCCGGCAAGGGGGATCAGGCGGCCAGGTCGAACACCAGCACTTCGGCGTCCTTGCCGGCGCCCAGCGTCAGTTGCGATTCGCCTTCCAGCATCGCGGCGTCGCCGCCCACGAGCTTCTGGCCGTTCACTTCGAGCTCGCCGCGCACCAGGTGCACATAGCTCTTGCGCTTCGGGTCGAGCGCCAGGCTGGCTTTTTCTTCGCCATCGAGCAGGCCGGCGAACAGGCGCGCATCGGCATGTACCGTCACCGAGCCATCGGTGCCGTCGGGCGAGGCCACGAGGCGCAGCTTGCCGCGCTTCTCGGCGTCGCTGAACTTCTTCTGCTCGTAGCCGGGCTCGATGCCGCGCACGTTCGGCTGGATCCAGATCTGCAGGAAGTGCGTGGTCTCGTCTGCCTTATGGTTGAACTCGCTGTGCATCACACCGCGGCCCGCGCTCATGCGCTGTACGTCGCCGGGCGGAATGCTTTCCACGTTGCCCATGCTGTCCTTGTGCGCCAGCTCGCCCGAAAGCACGTAGCTGATGATCTCCATGTCCTTGTGGCCGTGGGTGCCGAAACCGGCGCCCGCCGCCACGCGGTCTTCGTTGATCACCCGCAGGTTGCCGAAGCCCATGTGCTCCGGGTCGTAATAGTTGGCAAAAGAAAAGCTGTGGAACGAGCGCAGCCAGCCATGGTCGGCATAACCGCGTTCCTGTGATTTACGGACTTGCAACATCGTCGAACTCCTTCGGCCCTGCCCTGTGGGGGTGTGCGGGCCTTTTTCGTATGCCGCGCCGGATGCGCAGCGGATGTAAAGAACTTTAGGTCCGCACCCCATTCGGAAAGACGCCGCAGTTTGATGGCACCATTCAAATAATTTGATCAATGGAGCCGCCATGCCCAGCCCCCGTGACGTGCTGACCCCCGATGCCCTCTCCATGCTCCAGACCGTGGCCAGCACCGGCAGCTTTGCCGCCGCCGCCCGCGCCCTCGACCTGGTGCCCAGCGCGCTGAGCTACCGGGTGCGCCAGATCGAGGACGCGCTCGACGTGCTGCTGTTCGACCGCAGCGCCCGCCAGGCCAAGGTGACCGAGGCCGGTGCCGAACTGCTGCGCGAGGCCGACCGGCTGCTCAACGAGATCGACGCAGTGGCCAACCGCGTGAAGCGTGTGGCCACCGGCTGGGAGCCGATGCTGACCATCGCGGTCGACAGCGTGATCGCGCGCGACCCGCTGCTCGACCTGGCCACAGCCTTCTTCGCGCTGGAGCCGCCCACGCGGCTCAAGCTGCGCGACGAAACGCTGCTGGGCACCATCGAGGCGCTGACCAGCGGCGAGGCCGACCTGGCCATCGGCGCGGTGCTCGATGCCGCGAGCCTGGCACTCACCGCCACGGGCATCCGTACCCGGCCGATCGGCGAGCTGTGCTTCGTCTATGCGGTGGCGCCCCACCATCCGCTGGCGCGCCTGGCCCAGCCGCTGAGCGACGCGGTGATGCGGCAGCACCGCGCGGTGGCCGCAGCCGATTCGGCGCGGCACGGACCGAGCATGACGGTAAACCTCATGGGCGGGCAGGACGTGCTCACCGTGCCGAGCATGCAGGCCAAGATCGCGGCGCAATTGCACGGACTGGGTGGCGGCTTCCTGCCTGAGCCGATGGCGCGGCCGTACATCGAGGCCGGGCATCTGGTCGAGCTGAAGACCGAGCGCATGCCGCCAATGGGAACGATGCATTGCGCATGGCGCGTGCGCAGCGCGGGCAAGCCGGGGCGGGCGCTCGAATGGTGGCTGGCGCAGTTCGAGCATGAAGGCACGCGGCGTGCGCTGCTCGAGCGGCATCGGGGTCGATGAGGGGTTGACGAGTATTGCCGAGGATTCGCGCAGCGCCGCTAAGGGTGTGTCCTCAGGCGAAGCGGCTCTCGGACCGATGTAGAGTGCAGACACATCCAACCGCATTCCATCCAGAAGAAAAGAGTTCGTCATGAGCACTCGCGCAACTGCAAAGAAGCCGGCCAAGGCCGCCGACCGTCACCGAACCCCAGCCACCCCGCGCGCGCCGCGCAATTTCGCCGTCATCGGCGCCGGCATCGCCGGGGTGGCTTGTGCACGAACGCTGGTGCAGGCCGGCCACAAGGTCACGCTGTTCGAACGCGAGGCCGCGGCCGGCGGGCGCATGGCGAGCATCGACACCGCCTTCGGCCGCTTCGACAGCGGCGCGCAGTACTTCACCGTGCGCGACCCGCGCTTTGCGCTGGCGCTCGAAAGCACGCCCGGCCTGTGCAAGCGCTGGAGCGCCAACCTCGTGCGCGTGCTCGACGCCCATGGCCGCGTGGCCGAGGCGGCCCTGCCCTCGCTCGAGCCCCACTGGGTGGCGCAGCCCGGCATGGACGCGCTGGCCGCCCACTGGGCCAAGCCGCTGGGCGACAGCCTCATTACCGGCACGCAGGTCACGCAGATCGAGCCCGATGCGCTCGATGCGAAGCGCTGGCAACTGCGCACCGCGGGCGCCGACGATTCGCAACACGTGTATTCCGGCTTCGACGCCGTGCTGCTCGCCGTGCCGCCCGCACGCACCCGCGCGCTGCTGGGCGACGGCAAGCTCTCGGCCACGCTCAGCCGCAAGATCGAGCCCGTGCGCATCGCGCCCTGCTGGACGCTGATGGTCGCCTACCCCCAGGCCAACCAGCCCACCATGTCGCACCTCGGCCCGCAGTGGAATGCGGCGCGCAGCACCCACCACCGCGTGGCGTGGCTGGCGCGCGAATCGTCCAAGCCCGGCCGCGAGCCCATCGAGCGCTGGACGCTGCAGGCCAGCGCCACCTGGTCGCAAGAGCATCTGCGCGACACACCCGCGCGCGTTGAAGCCAAGCTGCTGCGCGCCTTCGCCGAGATCACCGGCATCCACGCCACGCCCGCGCACGCCCAGGCCCTGTGCTGGAACGAAGCGCAGACGCAGGTGCCCGTGGGCACGACGCACCTCTGGGACAGCAAGGCCCGCATCGGCGTGGCCGGCGACTGGTGCACCGGCCACCGCGTCGAAGACGCCTTCCTCTCGGGCCTGTCGCTCGCGCTCGACGTCATCTGATCGGGAGATGAGGGAGACCGGCCGCTTCGCGCCCTCGCCCACCGGCCCGTTGCATGCGGGCTCGCTGGTGGCTGCGCTCGCGAGCTGGCTCGACGTGCGCGCCCGCGGTCCGCGGGCGCGCTGGCTGATCCGCATCGAAGACGCCGACACCGAGCGCTGCCTGCCCGGCATGGGCGAGCACATCCTCCAGCAACTGGCCGACTGCGGCCTGCTGCCCGACGAAGCTCCGGTGTGGCAGACGCAGCGCACCGCGCGCTACGAAGCCGCGCTGGCGCGGCTGCAGGCGCGCGGCCTCGCCTACCCCTGCGGCTGTTCGCGCAAGGACATCAACGAAGCCCTCGCGCGACTCGGCCAGCGGCACGAGCGCCACGGCGAGCGCGTCTACCCCGGCACCTGCCGCGACGGGCTGCACGGCAAGCCCGCGCGGGCCTGGCGCTTCGCCACCGAAAAATTCGAGGCCGACCGGCCGCCCACGCCGGGCGTGCCCTGGGATGAAACGGCCGATTCCGGCACGGGCAGCGAACTCTGCTGGACCGACCGCCGCCTCGGCCGCCAGTACCAGAACGTGAGCCGTGAAGTCGGCGACTTCGTGCTGCGCCGCGCCGACGGCCCCTGGGCCTACCAGCTCGCCGTGGTGGTCGACGATGCCGAACAGGGCGTGACCGACGTGGTCCGCGGCGAAGACCTCGCCGACAACACCGCCCGCCAGATCCTGCTGCAGCGCGCGCTGGGCTTTTCCACGCCCAGCTACCTGCATACGCCGCTGGTGCGCGGCGCCGACGGCGACAAGCTGTCGAAGCAGAACGGCGCAACATCCATCGACACAGGCTCCCCCGCCGCCGCGCTGGCCGCGCTCGATGCGGCCGCGCGCGTGCTCGGCCTGCATCCCACCACGGCCGCCAACTGCGCGGACGCCCTGGCCGGTTGGGTGCCCGAATGGCGCGCTCTCTACAATTCGCGGCCTCCATGAACTTTCCCGACACCGTGCCCAACGACATCCCGCGCAGCGAAGATGCGCCCACTCCAGACGCCAGCGACGAAGAACAAGCGGCCAAGCCACACCCGCTGCACCGCCGCCTCAAGAGCTTCGTCAAGCGCGCCGGCCGCACCACCGAAGGCCAGGCACGCGCCTTCTCCGAACTGGGCCCGCTGTTTCTCGTGCCCTACAAGCCCGAACCGCTCGACCTGACTGCGGCCTTCGGCGGCCGCGCCGGCCCGACCGTGCTGGAAATCGGCTTCGGCATGGGCGAGGCCACGGCGCACATCGCGACCGTGCTGCCCGAAACCAATTTCTTCTGCTGCGAAGTGCACGAACCCGGCGTGGGCGCGCTGCTCAAGCGCATCGGCGAGCAGTCGCTGTCGAACATCCGCATCTGCGCGCACGACGCGGTCGACGTGCTCGACCACATGCTGCAGCCCGGCACACTTGCCGGCGTGCATGTGTTCTTTCCCGACCCGTGGCACAAGAAGCGCCACAACAAGCGCCGCCTGATCCAGCCCGAGTTCGTGACCAAGCTCGCGCAGCACCTGCGCCCCGGCGGTTACATCCACTGCGCCACCGACTGGCAGCCCTACGCCGAGCAGATGCTCGAAGTGCTTGCGGCCGAGCCACTGCTGCGCAACACCGCCGAGGCCTACGCACCCAAGCCCGAATACCGCCCCCTCACCAAGTTCGAGAACCGCGGCATCAAGCTGGGGCATGGGGTGTGGGACCTGGTGTTCGAACGCGCGGCCTGAGCGGCCTCGGCCCTTCCCGGGCCCTCTCATCAGGGAATTCCGCCCCGGCACCCGACTTCCCCCCTGGCCCCGTTATTGCTACACTTTTTTACTAATGTGAAAGAAGGTGTCCAATGAACCCATCTCGCAGGGAATGGTTGAGCAAGGCGGCGTGGGGCGCACTGGCGCTGGGAAGCGGCATCGCCCACCCCGTCATGGCCCAGTCCACGCGCGCGGCGGGCGGCACACCGCGTGTCGTGCTGCTCGGGCAATCGGTGCCTCTCACCGGCAGTGCCTACGAAATAGGCACCGCCTTCGCCGCCGGCAGCCGCCTCGCGGTGAGCGACTTCAACGACAAGAACGCCGCCACCGGCCTGCAGCTGAAGCTGCTTCAGCTCGACGACGGCTACGACGCGGCCCGCGCAGCCGCCAACGCGCGCACCCTGCTCACCACCAACAAGGCCGACATGCTCTTCGGCTTCGTCGGCACGGCCAGCAGCGAGGCCGGCGCGAACGTCGCCACGCAGCAGGGCAGCCTGCTGTTCGCGCCCTTCGCGGCCTCCGACACGCTGCGCGGCGCCGAACACCCCAACGTGTTCCATGTGCGGCCCGGCATGATCGACGAGGCCCTGAAGATCGTGAAGCAGTGCGCCACCGTGGGGCAGACCCGCATCGCGCTGGTGGGCGACGACGACGCCATGGGCCGCGCCGGCCTGGCGGCCGTCGAACAGGCCATCACCGAGCTCAGGCTCACACCGCTGGTCGCGAGCGCGCTGGTGCCGCCCACCGGCAACAAGCTCGATGCAGCACTGAAGACCGTGCAGCAGCAATCGCCCCAGGCCATCGTGCTGGTGTCGCTCTCGGGCACCACGGCCAACGCCATCCGCGCGCTGCGCAAGAGCGGTTATTCGGGCAGCTTCATGGCTTTTTCCATCGTCGGCATCGACCCGCTCTACGCCACGCTGGGCAAGGACATCGGCGGCATCGTGATCTCGCAGGTGGTGCCGTCGCCGCGGCCCTCGGCCATTCCCATCGTCAAGGAATACCTCGCGGCCGTGGACAACTCCGACCAGACCGCGTCGTACGAAGGCCTCGAAGGCTTCATCGCCGCCAAGGCAGCCGGCGAAGCAGTGCGCCGCGCCGGCCGCGGCTTCAACACCGCGAGCCTGCAGCGCGTGATGTCGGGCATGACCGACTACGACGTGGGCGGCTTCCGCATCAACCTGCGCCCGGGCCTGCGCGACAGCGTGCGCAACATCGACCTGATCAGCATCTCCGCTGACGGCCGGGTCTTGCGCTGACGGCAGCAGGCGGGCCTAGCCCGTGCTCACCAGCTTCTGCAGCGCATCGAGCGACAACAGCTCGATGCGCCCGTAGCCCAGCGAGACGACGCCCTCGCCCGCCAGCGCATTGAGTTCCTTCGACAGCGTCTGGCGCGTCACGCCCAGCATCATCGCCAGCGCTTCCTGCGGCAGTTGCAGCTCGTGCCGCAGGTGCACCGACTGCGTGGCGTCGCCGCGCGCCAGCACCAGCAGGCGGTGCGCCACGCGGGCGCGCAGGCTGCGCAGCGTGGCGTCTTCGGCCAGCCCGTAGAGCATGCGCACGCGCGCCGCCAGCATCGCGGCAATGGCGTTGGAAAAGACCACGTCGCGCATCAGCTGCACGAAGGCCTCGGGCGGCACCATCAGCAGGTCGAGCGCCTCCAGCGCGGTGGCGTCGTGCGTGCGCGGCGAGCCGTCGATCAGCGTGATCTCGCCGAACCAGTTGCCGGGCTCCAGCACCGCGAGGATGGCCTCGCGCCCGTCCTGGCGCAGCGATGAAATCTTGATGGTGCCCGCCACCAGCCCGTAGAAGCCGCCGCCCGCCGCGTGAATGGGATCGCCCTGGCGGAACACCATTGCGCCGCGCCGCACGTGGTGGAGTTCGGCCGCGCCCAGCAGCGCCTCGCGCTGGGCGCGCGGCATGCTCATGAACCACGGATTGCCCTCCAGCGCGGCACGGTGCGCAGCGGAAAGACGCGGTCTAGGGGAGGCAGCCATGGGCATGAACCGCTGCGAGGCGGGGTTTACCAGAACCCCACATTGTCAAATTCTTGACAGTTCAAGGTCAAGCGCAGGCATACAGTGGCCGGCACCCCACAAGAACGGAGACCCCAGCGATGAACGCACGCGCAAGTTTCAAGAGCATGCAGGAAAGCACGCGCGAAGACTGGCAATTGATCGGCGGCGAATTCATGCAGTTCACGACCGGCCTGCCGGCGCGCGTGATCAAGCACCTGCAGATTCTCGAAGGCGACTACGGCGGCTTTCCGGTCGACCGCTACACCCACTCGCTGCAGACCGCCACCCGCGCCCTGCGCGACGGCCGCGACGAGGAGTACGTCGTGTGCGCGCTGCTGCACGACATCGGCGACACGCTGGGCAGCTTCAACCACCCCGACATCGCCGCCGCCATCCTCAAGCCCTTCGTGAGCGAAGCCAACCACTGGATGGTGCAGAACCACGGCATCTTCCAGGGCCACTACTTCTTTCACCACATCGGCCTGGACCGCGACATGCGTGACAACTTCAAGGACCACCCGCACTACGAGCGCACGGCCGAGTTCTGCGCGCTCTACGACAACCCCGCCTTCGACTCCAAGGCCGAGACGCTGCCCATCAGCGAGTTCGAGCCCATGCTGCGCCGCGTGATGGCGCAGCCGAAGCAGAGCATCTACAAGGCCGCGCTGACCGAGCCCGCGGCCGCCTGACATCGACAAGAGGAAACCATGAACGCCTTCTCCCAACCCGAAATCCAGAAGCTCGTCTCCGCCGAGGAGTGGCAGCTTCGCGTCGACCTCGCCGCCTGCTACCGCCTGGTGGCGCTCTACGGCTGGAGCGACCTCGTGTTCACGCACATCAGCGCGCGCATTCCCGGCCCCGAGCACCACTTCCTGATCAACCCCTACGGCCTGATGTTCGACGAGATCACCGCGTCGAGCCTGGTCAAGGTCGACCAGCAGTGCAACAAGATCATCGACTCGCCCTACCCCGTTAACCCGGCGGGCTTCGTCATTCACAGCGCAGTGCACGCCGCGCGCGAAGACATCCAGTGCGTGCTGCACACCCACACCAAGGCCGGCATCGCCGTCAGCGCGCAGAAAAACGGCGTGCTGCCCATCAGCCAGCAATCGACCTTCGTGCTGGCCTCGCTGGCCTATCACGACTACGAAGGCGTAGCCTTCCGCGACGACGAAAAGCCGCGCCTGCAGGCCGACATGGGCAGCGCCAACTTCCTCATGCTGCGCAACCACGGCCTGCTGACCTGCGGCAAGACCATTGCCGACGCCTTTCTTTCGATGTACACCTTCGAGAACACCTGCCAGATCCAGATTGCGGCGCAATCGGGCGGCAGCGAACTCACGCAAGTCAACCCGAAGATCGTCGAGGGCGTAGGCCAGGCGATGAAGGTGCAGACAGGCGGACTGGGCGGCCAGTTCGTCTGGCCTTCGCTGATCCGCAAGCTCGACCGCATCGACGACAGCTACAAACAATAAGACAGCGTCGACCCCGGTTTCCACGGCTGCCAGCGCCTGCACGACAGGTGTTGGCAGCTATTTTTTTACGCATCAAAACTACAAGAACCACCGAGGAGACAAATCCATGGACGCCACCGTCATCGTCACCCGCTTCCTGTTCGGCGCGCTCGCGCTCGTGATGTTCGGGCTCGGGCTTTCGCTTTCGCTCGCCGACTTCAGGCGCCTCTTCAAGCACCCGAAGGCCGTGACCATCGCGCTCGTGCTGCAGGTCATCGGCCTGCCGTTGGCTTGCTACGCGATCATCGTGGGCTTCGGGCTGTCGCCCGTGTTCGCGGTCGGGCTGATGCTGCTCGCGGCCTCGCCCGGCGGCATCTCGGCCAACCTGTTCTCGCACCTGTTCGGCGGCAACGTGGCAATGAACATCTCGCTCACGGCCGTGAACACGCTGCTGTCCATCGTCACGCTGCCGCTCATCGCGAACTGGGCCATCGGCCATTTCGCGCAGGGCGGCCAGGTGGTGCCGCTGCAGACACGCAAGCTGGTGGAGGTGATCACCATCGTGCTGGTGCCGGTGGCCATCGGCATATTCGTGGCCTCGCGCAGCCCCGGCTTCGCGGCGCGCATGGAAAAGCCGACCAAGATCTTCAGCGGCGTGGTGCTCGCGGTGGTGACGGTGCTCGCCATCGCCAACGAGTGGAAGACCATGGCCGCCACCTTCGCCGAGATCGGCGTGCCGGTGCTGCTGTTCAACCTCGTGAGCCTGCTCGCGGGCTACTACCTGAGCCGCGCCGCGGGCCTCGACAAGCCGCTGGCCACCGCCATCAGCTACGAGATCGGCATCCACAACTCCACGCTCGCGATCTTCATCGCGGTGAGCGTGCTCGGCAGCTTCCAGCTCGCGCTGCCGGCGGCCATCTACTCGGTGGTGATGTACATCACCGCGCCGCTGTTCGGCTGGCTGCTGTTGCGCCGGCCCGCACCGGCCGCCGTGCCTGCGCGATGATCGGGCGATGGAACTCCGGCAACTGCGCTACTTCGTCAAGGTCTGCGAGCTTCGCAGCATGGGCCGCGCGGCGGTCGAGCTGGGCGTCGTTACCTCGGCGCTGAGCCAGCAGATCAGCCGGCTCGAAAGCGAGCTTTCCACCCGGCTGCTGCAGCGCAGCTCGACCGGCGTTGCGCCCACCGATGCGGGCGTGGCCTTTCTCCACCAGGCCCAGCTCACGCTGCGCCATGCCGACGACGCGGTGCGCGCCGCGCAACAGGCGCGGCTCTCGGGCCACGTGAGCGTGGGCCTGGCGCCCACCACCGCCACGGTGCTCGGCGTGCCGCTGATGCGCGCCATGCGCGAGCGCTACCCCGAAGTGCGGCTGCACATGGTCGAAGCGCTGTCCGGCCACCTCACGACCATGCTGCAGGCGCGGCAGCTCGACCTGGCCGTTCTGTTCCAGACCGACACGCCGCGCCGCTGGAGCGTGACCCCGCTGCTGGCCGAGAAGCTCTTCGTCATTGCATCCCCCACGCTGCCGCAGCGCCCCACCGGCGCCCGCGTGCGCCTGTCGCAGCTGGCCGAACTGCCGCTGATACTGCCCAGCGGCAGCCACGGCCTGCGCGCCACGCTGATGGCGGCCTTCGCCCGGGCACGCATTGCACCGCGCATCGTGGCCGAGGTCGACGGCCTCGCGCTGCTGATGGATGCGGTGCGCGCGGGACACGGCGCCACCATCCAGCCCGGCGCCGCCACTGCGCGGCACGACCGCGATGACCTGCAGCTCACGCAGATCGCCGACGCACACGTGGGCCGCCGCAACCTGCTCGTGAGCCTGTCGGACGACGAGCTCTCTCCCGCCGCGCTGGCCACCCGCGTGGTGATGGCCGACACGGCGCGCGCCCTGGTGCGCGATGGCAGTTGGACAGGAGCAAGTCTTCTCGAAAACTGAACACCCGTTGCCCGGATCGGCCTTTCGCCTGAAGGCCGGCGTGCCTAGAGTCTCCCGTATTCCAAGGAGACCCACGAGTGATAGATGTTCTGGTTGTCGGTGGCGGCAATGCCGCGCTGTGCGCCGCCCTGATGGCACGCGAGGCCGGCGCCTCGGTGCTGCTGCTCGAAGCCTCGCCCAAGGCATGGCGCGGCGGCAACTCGCAGCACACGCGCAACCTGCGCTGCATGCACGACGCCCCGCAGGACGTGCTGATCGAGGCCTACCCTGAAGAGGAATACTGGCAAGACCTGCTGAAGGTGACCGGCGGCCTCACCGACGAACACCTGGCGCGGCTGGTGATCCGTGCCTCGTCAAATTGCCGCGACTGGATGCGCAGCCACGGCGTGCACTTTCAGCCGCCGCTGTCAGGCGCACTGCATGTAGCGCGCACCAACGCCTTCTTCATGGGTGGCGGCAAGGCGCTGGTGAACGCCTATTTCCGCAGCGCCGAACGGCTGGGCGTGCAGATCCGCTACGACACGCCCGTGGCATCGGTCGAGCTCGACGGCGACCGCTTCGTGGCCGCGCGCACCGAGGCCGGCGAGCGCATCGAAGCGAAAAGCTGCGTGCTGGCCGCAGGCGGCTTCGAGTCGAACCGCGAATGGCTGCGCGAGGCCTGGGGCCAGAACGAGCGCGGCGAATGGCCGGCCGACAACTTCCTGATCCGCGGCACGCGCTTCAACCAGGGCGTGCTGCTGAAGCACATGATCGCGGCGGGCGCCGACAGCATCGGCGATCCGTCGCAGGGCCACATGGTGGCCATCGACGCACGCGCGCCGCTGTACGACGGCGGCATCTGCACACGCATCGACTGCGTGTCGCTCGGCGTGGTCGTCAACCGCGAGGCGAAGCGCTTCTACGACGAGGGCGAAGATTTCTGGCCCAAGCGATACGCGATCTGGGGCCGGCTCGTGGCGCAGCAGCCGGGGCAGATTGCCTGGTCGGTCATCGACCAGAAAGCGGTCGGGCGCTTCATGCCGCCGGTGTTCCCCGGCACGCAGGCGAACACGCTCGGCGAACTGGCACGCAAGATCGGCCTCGACGAAGCCACCTTCGTGCGCACGGTGGAGGACTACAACGCCGCCTGTCATGTGGGCCGCTTCGACCACACCGCGCTCGACGACTGCCACACCGAAGGCCTCGCGCCAGCCAAGACGCACTGGGCGCGCCCCATCGACACAGCGCCCTTCTACGCCTACCCCGTGCGCCCCGGCATCACCTTCACCTACCTCGGCCTGAAGGTGGACGAAACGGCAGCCGTGCGCTTCAGCGGCCGGGCCAGCCCCAACCTGTTCGTGGCCGGCGAAATGATGGCCGGCAACGTGCTCGGCAAAGGCTACACGGCGGGCGTCGGCATGAGCATCGGCACGGCCTTCGGGCGCATTGCCGGCACGCAGGCCGCGAACGCGGCAAAGAACCTTTCGAAGAAATCCCCGGAGACCGCCCTTGCAGCAGCTCACTGATCTCGTCGCACGCGCCCGTGCGGATGCCAACGGCATCGGTGGCGGTGCCACGTCGCGCGTGATCCCGATACAGCCCGCCCTTCCGTTGACAGCGAGCGAAGGCGAAGTCGCCCGCATCCTGCAGATCTGCAACGCCTGCCGCTACTGCGAAGGCTTCTGCGCCGTGTTCCCGGCCATGACGCGCCGGCTCGAATTCGGCAAGGCCGACACGCACTACCTCGCCAACCTGTGCCACAACTGCGGCGCCTGCCTGCACGCCTGCCAGTACGCGCCGCCGCACGAGTTCGCGGTGAACGTGCCGCAGGCGATGGCGCAGGTGCGCATGCAGACGTATCACGACTACGCCTGGCCGCCTGCAATGGGTGCGCTCTACCAGCGCGCGGGCCTCACGGTTGCGCTCGCTCTGGCCGGCGGGCTCGCGCTCTTCCTGGTGCTGGCAGTGGCGATGTCGGGCTCGCTGCTGCACGAGCCGCTCGCGGGCAATTTCTACGCGATCTTTCCGCACAACTTTCTCGCGCTGGTGTTCGGCGCGGTGTTTCTCTTCGTGATGTTCGCGCTGGCCATGGGCGTGCGGCGCTTCTGGCGCGAGGTATCGCCGTCGCGCGACAACGTGCCTGCCGAAGTGACCGGCGTACGCGGCGCGGCCAGCGCCGAGGCCGCGCAAGACGCACTGCGCCTGAAGTACCTGGGCGGCGGCCACGGCGAAGGCTGCAACAACGAAGACGACCGCTTCACCCTGTGGCGCCGGCGCTTCCACCACTTCACCTTCTACGGCTTCATGCTGTGCTTCGCGTCGACCTGCGTGGCCACGCTATACCACTACCTGTTCAGCCTGCATGCGCCCTATGCGCTCACCAGCCTGCCCGTGCTGCTGGGCACCGCGGGCGGCATCGGCCTGGTGGTGGGCCCGGTCGGCCTGCTGTGGCTGAACCTGCGGCGCGACCCGGCGCACGGCGACGCGGCGCAGCGCCCCATGGACCGCGGTTTCATCGCGCTGCTGCTGCTCACCAGCATCACCGGCCTTGCGCTGCTGGCGTGGCGCGACACGCCCTTCATGGCATTGCTGCTGGCGGTGCACCTGGGCGTGGTGATGGCGCTCTTTCTCACCCTGCCCTACGGCAAGTTCGCGCACGGCATCTTCCGCTCGGCCGCCTTGCTGAAGTTCGCCATCGAGAAGCGCCTGCCCAACCGCCTGCAGCTTGGCGCCGACTGAATGAACCCCATGCATCCGAAGGAAACCCCATGACCCAACCCGGCGTACTCCAGATTCCCTCCATGAAGGGCCGATGCTCCGATGCCGAATGGCAGGCCCGCATCGACCTCGCGGCCTGCTACCGGCTGGTGGACCTCTACGGCATGTCCGACATGATGGCCAACCACATCTCCTCGCACGTGCCGGGCGAGAAAGGCGCCTTCCTCATCAACCCCTACGGAATGATGTACGAGGAGATCACCGCCTCCAGCCTCATCAAGGTCGACCAGGACGGCAACATCCTCTCGAAGCCCGACTTCGGCGAGCTGGACTACGGCATCAACAAGGCCGGCTACGTGATCCACAGCGCCGTGCACGCGGCACGGCCCGACGTGGCCTGCGTGATCCACACGCACAGCTGGGCGTCGATGGCGGTGTCGTCGCTCGAATGCGGCCTGCTGCCGCTCACGCAAACCGCCATGCGATTCCTGAAGATCGGCTACCACGACTACCAGGGCGTGGTGCTGAACACCGAGGAGCAGGCCTCGCTGCTGGCCGACCTGGGCGACCGCGAGGCCGTGATCTTCCGCAACCACGGCGCACTCGTGGTGGGCCGCAGCGTGGGCGAAGCCTTCAACTGGATGCACCGGCTCGAGCTGGCCTGCCGCGCGCAGATCGGTGCGATGTCTTGCAACACGCTGCTGCGGGCCGTGCCGCAGCAGGTGCTGGAGGAAACCTGGAACAACTACCAGCCCGGCACGCGCCGGCCCTACGGCCTCATGGAATGGCCTGCGCTGCTGCGCAAGCTCGACCGGATGGACCCGGGCTTTCGCGACTGAACACCAGACCGACTACCCACGAGAACACAACAATGACACGAGACAAGCCTTCTTCCCGCTTCTTGCAAAAGCTCTTCTGCGCCACGGCACTGCTGGCCGCCGGCCTCAACGCCACTGCACAGACGGCCTACCCGAGCAAGCCCGTGCGCGTGGTCGTCGCCTTCACAGCCGGCGGCACCACCGACATCCTCGCGCGCGCCGTCACGCAGCACATGTCGGAAAAACTCAAGCAGTCCTTCATCATCGACAACAAGCCCGGTGGCGGCGGCAACATCGGCACCGAATTCGTGGTGCGTGCCCCGGCCGACGGCTACACGCTGATCGTCAATTCGGTCGGCCCGATGGCCGTCAATCAGACGCTCTACAAGAACCTGCCCTACGACCCGCTCACCGACCTTGTGCCGGTGGTGCAGATCGCCGACGTGCCCAACGTGCTGGTGGTCAATCCCGAAGTGCCCGCGAAGACGCTGGAGGAATTCATCGCCTATGCCAAGGCCAACCCCAACAAGCTGAACTACGGCTCCACCGGCGTCGGCACCTCGTCGCACCTGTCGAGCTACATGCTCAGCAAGCGCATCGGGGCCGAGACGCTGCACGTGCCCTACAAGGGCGCGAACGCGCTCAACGACCTGCTCGCGGGCCGCGTGCAATTCATGTTCGCGACCATTCCCTCGGTCATCGCGCACATCAAGGCGGGCAAGCTCAGGGCCATTGCGGTGAGCAGCCAGAAACGCTCGCGCTCGCTGCCCGACGTACCGACCGTGGCCGAGAAGGGCTTCCCCGATTTCTCCGCCGGCTCGTGGTTCGGCTTCTTCGCGCCCAAGGGCACGCCAGCCCCGGTGATCGCGCTGCTCAACAAGTCGGTGAACGAGGCGCTGCCCTCGCTCGAGGCGCAGATGATCCGCGAGGGCGCCGACCCGGTGGGCGGCACGCCCGAGCAGTTCGGCAAGTTCACGCGCCAGGAGTACGAGAAGTGGAAGGCGATCGTGCGCGAATCGGGTGCGACGGCCGAATGAGCTCGCCGCTGCGCATCCTGATGACGCCGCAAGCAGCGGCGCAGACGACGCTCGGCCTGCCCGCAGCGCTCGGCGAACGTACCCACGTGCTGGTGAACCCGGGCGACGACGCCGACGTGGCTTTTGTCTCGCGCGACGTCACCGGCCTGTCGACCAAGCACGAGGTGCTGCCGCACACGCAGGCCTTTCACGACGCAATGCGCCACGCGCCCTCGCTGCGCTGGGTGCACGCGCATTCCGCGGGCGCCGACCGGCCGGTGTACGGCGAGCTGCGGGCGCGCGGCGTGGAGGTCACGACCTCGTCGGGCGCCAACGCCGGCGTGGTCGTGCAGACCGCGCTGGCAGGCGTGCTGATGCTGGCACGGCAATTTCCACAGCTGCTGGCCGCGCAACGCGCACGCACTTGGTCGCCGCTCATGGGCAGTGGCCTGCCGCGTGATCTTGCGGGGCAGACGGCAGTGGTCGTCGGCTGGGGGCCGATCGGGCAAGGCCTCGGTGCGCTGCTCGCGGCACTCGGGCTTCGTGTCGTGTCCGTGCGCGGGAGCGAGGCCCCGGCCGCCGCGCCAGCCCACCAGAGTGTGAGCTACGAGCAGCTGTACACAGTGCTGCCGAAGGCGGACTGGCTGCTGCTGGCCTGCCCGCTGAGCGATCGCACGCGCGGCCTCATCGATTCGGCGGTGCTGGCGCGCATGCCCGCCGGTGCGCGGCTCGTGAACGTCTCTCGCGGCGAAGTGATCGACGAGCCGGCGCTCATCGATGCATTGCGCAGCGGCGCGCTGGCCGGTGCGTATCTCGACGTGTTCGCGCACGAGCCCCTGCCGGCCGACTCGCCGCTGTGGAGCCTGCCGAACGTGATCGTCACGCCCCACAGCGCCGGCCATTCGGACGGCAACGAAGCGCGCGTGGCCGCGATCTTTCTCGACAACCTGCGGCGCTGGGTAAGCAACCAGCCGCTGCTGAACCGCGTGGCGTGAATCGCGCGTCTTTTTCGATAACAACAACCCCACGGCATCCGAGACCATGAAGAAATCCTCCCTCCCACGCCCCTCGACTTTTCTGCGCACCTGCATGGCCGCCCTGCTGCTGGCCACCGCCGCGGCGTCTTCCAGCGCGGCCGATTGGCCCGCCAAGCCCATCACCCTCGTCGTGCCCTTCGTGGCGGGCGGCACCACCGACATCGTCGCGCGCACCGTGGGCCAGAAGCTGTCGGAAGCGCTCAAGCAGCCGGTCATCATCGACAACCGCGGTGGCGCGGGCGGCACCGTGGGCGCGGCCATCGCGTCGAAGGCGCCGGCCGATGGCTACACGCTGTTCATGGCCACCATCGCGCATTCGATCGCGCCGGGCCTCTACAAGCGCCTGCCCTACGACTTCCAGCGCGACTTCGATCCGGTGGCGCTGGTGGCGTCCACGCCCAACGTGCTGATCGTGAACGAGAAGGTGCCCGTGAAATCGGTGGCCGAACTCGTCGCCTACATCAAGGCCAACCCGGGCAAGGTCAACTACGGCTCGGCGGGCAACGGCAGCACGGAGCACATCTCGGGCGAGCTGTTTCGTTCGATGACGAAGACCGACATCGTGCACGTGCCCTACAAGGGCGGCGCGCCGATGATGGCCGACCTGATGGGCGGGCAGATCCAGATGGCCATCGAGACCAGCCCCTCGGCCGCACCGCACATCCGCGCCGGCAAGGTGCAGGCGCTGGCCGTGACCACGAAGACGCGCTCGCCCGCCTACCCCGGCGTACCCACGCTCGACGAGGCCGGCCTCAAGGGCTACGACATGACCACCTGGTTCGCGCTCATGGCGCCGCACGGCACGCCGCCCGAACTGGTGCAGCGCCTGAACGCCGAGGTGTCGCGCGTGCTGCAGCAGCCTGACGTGGTGAAACGCTTCGAGGAACAGGGCGTGACGGCCGGCAACATGAAGCCGGCCGAGCTCGCAACCTTCATCGGCAGCGAGACGACGAAATGGGTGAAGGTGGCGAAGGATTCGGGCGCCACCGCAGAGTAAGCACGGCCCTGGCTATCGGAGAAGGCCTACGGCCAGCGCGGAAACCCGCCGAGAGGGCATGGCGGCGTTATCTGGAGAATAGGAGGCCATGCGCATCAGAACCCCGGCTTCCTTTCTCGCTCCCGCCTCCGCCCTTCTCTCCCTCGCGCTCCTGCTTCCCCCTGCATCCGCTGCCCCTGCCGCGGCAGATGCAGCGCTGACGCCCGAAGCCCGCGTCGAGGCTCTCATCGCCCGCATGACGGTGCAGGAGAAGGCCGGCCAGCTCACCCTGTACGGCCCCGCCGACATCGACACCCCCAACAACCCCCAGGCCGGCTGGCGCAATGCACAGCAGGAGACTGCCGACGTGCGCGCCGGCCGGCTCACAGGCCTGTTCAACAACGCCGGCCTCGAAGGCAAGCGGCGGCTGCAGCAGATTGCGGTGAACGAGTCGCGCCTGGGCATTCCGCTGCTCTTCGGCGCGGACGTGATCCACGGCTTTCGTACCATGTTCCCGATGCCGCTGGCCGAGGCCTCCAGCTGGGAGCCGGACCTGGCCGAGCGCACCGCGCGCGCCGCGGCGGTCGAGGCCACGGCCGACGGCTTCCGCTGGACCTTCGCGCCCATGGTCGACATCGCGCGCGACGCACGCTGGGGCCGCGGCCTCGAAGGCGCGGGCGAAGACGTGTACCTCTCGCGGCAGTTCGCCGCCGCGCGCGTGCGCGGCTTCCAGGGGTCGGACCTTTCGCGGCCCGACGCGATGTTGGCCACGCCCAAGCACTTCGCGGCCTACGGCGCGGGCGAAGGCGGGCTCGACTACAACGTGAGCGACATCTCGCAGCAGACGCTGCGCGAGGTGTACCTGCCGCCGTTCCGCGCGGCGCTGGATGCCGGCGCGCTCTCGGTGATGAGCGCCTTCAACGAAATCGGCGGCGTGCCCTCCACCGCCAACCACTCGCTGCTCACAGGCGTGCTGCGCGACGAATGGAAGTTTCAGGGCTTCGTGGTCTCCGACTACACGGCCGACGAAGAACTGGTGGAGCACGGCTACGCCGCCAACCCACGCGAGGCCGCCAAGCAGGCCTTCATGGCCGGCACCGACGTGAGCATGCAGAGCGGCCTGTACATGCGCTACCTGCCCGACCTCGTGGCCTCGGGCGAGGTGCCCATGGAGCGGCTCGACGAGGCCGTGCGCCGCGTGCTGCGCGTCAAGCAGAAGCTGGGCCTGTTCGACGACCCGATGCACGGCCTCGACGGCCCACCCGCCTCGCAGCGCCCCGAGAACCCCGAATTCATCTCACTGGCCCGCGAGAGCGCGCGCCGCTCCATCGTGATGCTGAAGAACGAGCGCATGCTGCTGCCGCTGCCCAAGGCCGGCACGAAGATCGCGCTGATCGGGCCCTTCGCCGAGGGCACCGTCGACCTGATGGGCGCGTGGAGCCTGTTCCCCGGACAGTCGGCACCGGTGGGCATCGACCAGGGCCTGCGCGGGGCGCTGGGGCCCAACTCGTCGGTGAACGTGGTGCGCGGCTCGGGCATCGAGTCGACGCTGCCCGGCGGCATCGACGCCGCGGTGGCGGCCGCGCGCGATGCCGACGTGGTGGTGCTCGCCATCGGCGAGAGCGAGAAGATGTCGGGCGAGGCGCGCTCGCGCAGCGACATCGGGTTGCCGCAGGCGCAGCAAGACCTGGCCGAGGCCGTGGCCGCCACTGGCAAGCCCGTGATCGTGCTGTTGAGCAACGGCCGAGCGATGGCGCTCAAGGGCGCGGTGCGCAATGCGCGCGCCATCCTCGTCACGTGGTTCCTCGGCGTGCAGACCGGCAACGCGATCGCCGACGTCGTGTTCGGCGACTTCAACCCCTCGGGCCGCCTGCCCGTGAGCTTTCCGCAAACGGCCGGCCAGGTGCCCTACTACTACGCCCACAAGCGCACCGGCAGGCCGTCGCCCGAGAACGCGCCAGGCACGTCATTCAAGACGCGCTACCTGGACGCAACGAACGAAGCGCTCTACCCCTTCGGCTTCGGCATCGGCTATTCACCGGTGCGCTACGACAACGTCGAACTGAGTACAGAGCGGCTGCCAATGTCGGAAACGCTGCGCGTGCGCGCCACCGTTACCAACACCGGCCAGCGCGATGCAGAGGAAGTGGTGCAGCTCTACATCGGCCAGCGCGCGGCAAGCGTGACGCGACCGGTGCGCGAGCTGAAGAGCTTTCGCAAGATCAGCATCGCGCCGGGAGCTTCAGCGGTCGTCGAGTTCACGCTCACGGCCGACGACCTCGCCTTCATCGGCCGCGACATGAAGCCGACCGTCGAACCCGGCGAGTTCGACCTGTGGGTGGCGCCTTCGGCCGCGAGCGGCATCCGCAGGCGCTTCGTGCTCACGCGCGATTGACGCCGGGCGCGCGAGGCGCCGCTGCAGCTCAGTAGGTGGTCGCGCCAGTTGTGTTGGTGGCGTGTGTCATCGACGCATCCGGCTGGTTCGCAGAAGCCACCGGCGGCTGCACCTGCGATTCCAGAACTTCCGTCGGATGGATGCCGGTGTTCGCGCGAATCGCCTCGGCCTGCACCTGCGCACGGTCGGCTCCCGACACAGGCGCCTGCACCTGCGATTCCAGAACCTCTGTTGCGTGAATGCCGTTGTTGGCACGCATGGCGTCCTCGGCCACCGCATCGCGCGACTGTGTCGAATGCGAGATCTGCGGGTAGTCGGGATCGGCCAGCCCGCCTGCGTGCGCGAGCGATGTCAGCACCAGTGCCGGCACAGCGGCGATGCAGAGGGTTGCGATACGAAATCTCATGGTTGTCTCCTTGAGTGATGACGATGAATTCACTCTAGGACGCGGTACTTACCAGGCCATGAGAGGCCGCTTACGCAGCAGTGAGAGTTTGCTTAGATGAGCGTGAGAAGGCACGCAACCGGCAAGGGCGCATACTGGCCCACCTTTGCTGCACCGGGGCCTCGCACGCGAGACCCTGCTCCCTTCGATGCCGGGCTATCTACTCAAGCTGGAGCGCATCGCCATCGCGGGTGCCGACGACCTCGTCATTCAATCGTTGCTCGATCGGCAGCAGTTCTCAGACCCTTTGGGCACGGCTGCCGCGCAGGGAATCTCTTCCGCCTCGTGGCCAATGTTCGGGCTGCTGTGGCCCTCGGGCGCGCAACTGGCCGCGCGCATGGCATTGCACCCCGTGGTGCTGGGCGCGCGCGTGCTCGAAATTGGCTGCGGCCTCGCGCTAGCAAGCCTGGTCGGCCATCGGCGCGGCAACGACATGACAGCGAGCGACTGCCACCCGCTCGCTGGCGGCTTCCTGCTGGAGAACCTTCGGCTGAACGCCTTGCCGCCCATGAAATACAGGCGCGGCCACTGGGGCATGCAGGAGACCGGCGCCGACGGCGACGTGCACGGCCTGTTCGACCTCGTGATCGGCAGCGACCTGCTGTACGAACGCGATGCGGAAGGCCTGCTCGCCGCCTTCATCGCCCGCCACACCAGCCCCGCTGCCGAGGTGTGGATCGTCGACCCGGACAGGGGCAACCGGTCGGCATTCAACAGGCAGATGGCGGACGAAGGCTTCGGCATGTGCGAGGAGCGGCTGGACCAGATCGCAACCGTGAGCCGGGCGGCATACAGGGGGCGGTTGCTGACGTATCGGCGTGCGGCTGCTTGAGGCTCTATATTCGGCCGCTTCTGAATCGGAAGGCTGCCTTGTGGAAACAACGAACGCCAGAGCATGACGATCACGCCGAACCACGCCCTGCCCATCGACCACTTCCTCGACCTCGTGTCCGACACGCTGGTCAACAGCTACTGCTTTCGATCGACGGGCCGAGTGACCGCGACGATCGGCAAGAAGAACGGCCCTCTGGCCGGGCCGCTGTTCAACTACCGAGTGGTGTCCGACGACGGCATCGAGATCATCCATTCGGACGGGCGCATCGAACGCTGGACCGGCATCCGCATCGAAGGCGGCCTGCTGCACGTCGAGCGCGACGGCCAACTCCAAACCTTCACGATCAGAAAACCCGCACCATGAAAGTCAAACGACTGGTCGCCAACTTCGCAACGCCCGAGCCCGCGCGTGCGGCTGTCTTCTACAAGGACATCCTCGGCCTCGATCTGCTCATGGACCACGGCTGGATCCAGACCTACGGCTCGCAGGCCGGGATGGCGTTGCAGGTCAGCTTCGCGTCGGAAGGCGGCTCGGGTACGCCTGTGCCCGATCTGTCCATCGAGGTCGACGACGTCGACACGGCCTTCGAACGCATGAAGGCCGCGGGCTTCGCCATCGAATACGGCCCGACGGACGAACCCTGGGGCGTGCGCCGCTTCTACGTGCGCGATCCGTTCGGCAAGCTGGTCAACATCCTCGCGCACGCCTGACGGCCACGCGCTCGTGCTGAGCCTCAATCGAGCCCGTGAAACACGCTGTCGTCCGGCCCGATGTGCGAGGGCGGCGTCCAGGCAGCATCGCGCATCGATCGGCTGACGAGTTTTTCAACGCCCAGCAGCGTGGCGAAGATCGCCATGCGCACCGGGATGCCGTTGTCGGTCTGGCGGAAGATGGCCAGGCGCGGGTCGTTGTTCAGGTCGACGCTCAGGTCGTGCGAGCCGGGGCGGCCATCGCGCGGCAGCGGGTGCATCACCACCACCTCGGGCTTGCAGGCTGATTCGATGAGCGCGCGGTTGATCTCGAATGCGTTGTCGAAGCCTTCCAGCACTTCGTCGTTCGCGAAGCGCTCTTTCTGGATGCGCGTGGCGTAGATGATGTCCGCGCCGGCCAGCGCCTGCGCGGGCGTGGCGGCGGTCTCGACGACGTGGCCGTTGCGGCTGACGGCCTCCACGATTTCCGCGGGCATTGCGAGCGACGGCGGCGAGATCAGCGTGAACTTCAGGCCCCGGTACAACGCAAGCAGCTTGATGAGCGAATGCACGGTGCGCCCGTACTTCAGGTCGCCGACCATCGCGATGTGCGCGCCGTCTACCAGCTTGCCCAGGCGCGAGAACTCGCGCTGGATGGTGTACAGGTCGAGCAGCGCCTGGCTGGGGTGCTCGCCCGGGCCATCGCCGCCGTTGATGACCGGCACGTTGGTGGCGCGCGCGAATTCAGCGACCGAGCCCTGCTCCGGATGCCGCACCACGATCGCATCGGCATAGCCGCTGATGACGCGGCTGGTGTCGTAGATCGATTCGCCCTTGGCCATCGACGAGAAGGTGAAGCCCGTGGTGTCGCACACCGAGCCGCCGAGCCGGCAGAACGCCGCGCCGAAGCTCACGCGGGTGCGCGTGCTGGCCTCGAAGAACAGATTGGCCAGCACGGCCCCTTCGAGCACGCGGCTGACCTTGCGGCGACGCGCGATGGGCTGCATCACGTCAGCCAGCTGGAACAGTTCGTCGATGGCGTCGCGGTTGAACTGGCTGACCGACAGCAGGTGGTGCGAGCCTTCAGTGGCCAGCGCCTGTCGCAGAGCGCCTTCATGTGCGCTTTGCGTATATTCACTGCGCCGCCCGTCTGAAGCCAGGATTTCACTCACGAAGCGCCGCGCGACTTCGGGCATGGCCCTGAATTCATTGGATTCGTCGGGCAGGAGCCAGGCATCAAGCGCCCTTCTGCGGCTGCCGATGCGTTCTGCGAAAGCATCACGCGTCATGTTGAGTTGACGCATCGCGTCGCGAAGGAGCACCTGTTGCGGCATGTTCATGGGCCGCAAATATATACTCAATGCGTATATTTCGGCAACAACCACAAAGCGATCGGCCATGAAAAAACGGGCCCAAGGGCCCGTTCTTTCTTTTTTCGACACCCGGAGGTGTCGTGGTCGGTGCTTACAGGCCAGCTTGGCGCGTGAACGACACGCTGGGCTTCTTGTACGCAGCCGGCACTTCGTCGCGGTAGAACGCGCGGCGGTCGAGGCTGGCGAACGGGTCGTGTGCCTTGGCAACGGCTTCGGCTTGCACGGTCGCGCGGTTGGCGGTCGACGTGAAGGCTTGCGCGCCAGCGCCCGAGGCATCGCTGTATTCGTTGCCAGCACGAGCGGCGGCAACGGCTTGCGGTGCGACTTCAGCGCGGGTCACAGAAGAGTTCACGACGTGCACGCCGTCGTAGGTTTCTGCGTGGGCTCCGGCAGCAGCCAGGAGCGAGAGGGCAGCAGCGGCGAGGATCTTCGAGGCATTCATTTCAATCTCCTTCAGGTGATGGGTTGGTGAGGAGAAGTTTGATCCTGAAGAGCCCTGAAAAACGCCGTCGAAATGAACCACGGCGTTCACAGGATTGAAACAATCAGGGCCTTGAAAAGAAGCCGGTCAATAGGGGTTGCCCCATGAAACGGCAGCCTCAGTGGCTGATCATCCACGGCCGCCTCGAAGGCGCGGACTTGGCCCCGTTGGGCGCCGTCACCGTCGCACCCCGCTTGCCCGAACTGCAGCAGCCGCAGCCCGCCGGATGCTTGAAGCGCGCGTAGTCGCGCGAACTGCCGGGCTCGTGCCGTGCGCGCTCGTTGGTCTCCATGGCGCGGCGCGTACCCGAGGCCATCAGCGCGAGCCGCGGTGCGGCCGAAAGTACACGCGGCGAGGCGCATCCGCAATCGGGGCATGCGGCGGGCTCGTCGCGCAGGCCCGAAGGCCGCAGCGCCTCGAAGCCGCCACATTGCCCGCAGGCGTAGTCGTAAGTGGGCATGGCCAGGCTGTCTTTCAACGCAGGTCGTGCGACAGCGGCATGCTGATGCTGCCGTCGATCATCTTCACCGGGCCCGAGGCATTCGGGTTGATGTCGAAGTCGAAGATGCCCGTGGGCAGCCACAGCGTGGCGCACGAGTTGGGTACGTCGACCACGCCGCTGATGTGGCCCTGCACCGGCGCCGTGCCAAGAATCGAGTAGGCCTGCGCACCCGAGTAGCCGAACTTCTTCAGGTACTCGATGGCGTTCAGGCAGGCCTGGCGGTAGGCCACGTTCACGTCGAGGTAGTGCTGCTTGCCGCTCTCGTCGACGGAGATGCCTTCGAAGATCAGGTAGTCGTTGTACTGCGGCGTGATCGGGCTGGGCTTGAAGATCGGGTTCTTGATGCCGTACTTGGCCATGCCGCCCTTGATGAGCGTGACCTTCATGTGCACCCAGCCGGCCATTTCGATGGCGCCGCAGAAGGTGATTTCGCCGTCGCCCTGGCTGAAGTGCAGGTCGCCCACGCTGAGGCCTGCGCCGTCGACGTACACGGGGAAGAACACTTTGGAGCCGCGCGACAGATCCTTGATGTCGCAGTTGCCACCATGCTCGCGCGGCGGCACGGTGCGCGCACCCTCGGCGGCGGCCTTCGCCCTCGCCTCGCCGGTCATCTTGCCCATGTGGGCGGTGCCGGCGAAGGGTGGATTGGCAAGGCCGGGCACGCGATCGGGGTCGGTGGCAATGAGCGCCTTCTCGCGCTCGTTCCACATGTCGAGCATGGGCTTGTCGGGCAGGCAACCGATCAGGCCAGGGTGGATGAGGCCCGCGAAGTTCACGCCCGGAATGTGGCGCGAGCTGGTGAACATGCCCTTGAAGTCCCAGATCGATTTCTGCGCTTCGGGAAAGTGGTCGGTGAGAAAGCCGCCGCCGTTCTTCTTCGAGAAGAAGCCGTTGAAGCCCCAGAGGCTGTCCTGCTTGGCGCCGATGTCGAGCAGGTCGACCACCAGCAGGTCGCCAGGCTCGGCGCCCTTCACACCCACGGGGCCCGAGAGGTAGTGCACGGTGCTCAGGTCGATGTCGCGTACGTCGTCGGCGCTGTCGTTGTTCTTGATGAAGCCGCCGGTCCAGTCGAAGGTCTCGAGGATGAAGTCGTCGCCCGGGTTGACCCAGCAGGCCATCGGAATGTCCGGGTGCCAGCGGTTGTGAATCAACTCGTTCTCGGTGGGCGACTTGGTCAGATCGACCTTGATCAGCGTGTCCGTCATTTGCAGTGGCTCCTGGTTGGGTTGTGGTTGAACGGAAATCAAACGGAGAGGTAGGCCTTGATGTGGTCCACGTCGGTCTTGTCGCGCGCGGTCTCATGCACGAGGCGTCCGCCTTCGATGACGAAGAGCCGATCGGCCACGTCCATCGCAAAGCTGAGCACCTGCTCGGACACGACGATGGTGATGCCGCGCAGCTTGCGGATCTCGTTGAGCGCCTTGGCGATGTCCTTGATGATCGAAGGCTGGATACCTTCGGTGGGCTCGTCGAGCAGCAGCACCTTGGGGTCGGTGACGAGGGCACGTGCAATCGCAAGCTGCTGTTGTTGGCCGCCCGAGAGGTTGCCGCCCTTGCGGCTCTTCATGTCCCACAGCACGGGGAACAGCGCGTAGATTTCCTCGGGAATGCGGCGGGTCTTCGAGTTCTCGAGCCCGGTCTGGATGTTCTCTTCCACCGTCAGCGTCGGAAAGATCATCCGGCCCTGCGGCACGTAGGCAATGCCTTTTGCCACGCGGCGGAAGCTCTCGTCGCGCGACACGTCCTGGCCCGCCACTTCGATGCGCCCGCTCTTCAACGGCAGCACGCCCATGAGGCTCTTGAACAGCGTGGTCTTGCCCATGCCGTTGCGGCCCATGATGGCGATGGTTTCGTTGGCATGGCCCTTGAAGGAGATGCCGTGCAGGGCCTCGCTCTGGCCATAGGCTACGTGCAGGTCTTCTACCTTCAGCATGAGGTTGCTCATATCTTTGGACTCTCTCGGGTTGTGTTCGGGGTGCTTGCACAGGCCGTTGGTGCACGACTGATCAACGACTGCTCTGTCCAACGATCACGTCGATGGGGTGCCTTGCGCAGCGAAATAAAGGAGGAGCCCGAAGGGCGGGGGACATTCGCGGAGCAAGGTACCCCGTCGGCGTGAGCGAGCCCTGAACGACAGCCCTTCATCTAGTGCCCCAGATAGACATCGATGACCTTGGGATCCGCCTGCACCTTCTCCATGGGCCCCTCGGCAAGGATCCTCCCCTGGTGCATCACGGTGACCTTGTGCGCGATCTGCTTGACGAAGGCCATGTCGTGCTCGATGACGATCACCGCGCGGTTCTGGCAGATGCGCTTGAGCAGGTCAGCCGTGAGCTCTCGTTCGCGCGCGCTCATGCCGGCAATGGGTTCGTCGAGCATCAGCAACTCGGGTTCCTGCATCAGCAACATGCCAATCTCAAGCCACTGCTTCTGGCCGTGGCTCAGCAGGCCGGCCTCTGTGTCGAGACGGTCGGCCAGGCCGATCTCTTCCGCAATCGCCTGCACCTTGGCCTTGACCTCGTCGTCGCACTTGAAAGCCAGCGCGCCGAACACCGAGCGGCCCTTCGGGAACGACACCTCCAGGTTCTGGAACACGCTCAGGTTCTCGTAGATGGATGGTGTCTGGAACTTGCGGCCGATGCCCAGCCGCACGCGCTTGTGCTCGGCCATCTTCGTGAGTTCGGTGTTCTTGAACTTGATGCTGCCGGCGCTTGCGCGCGTCTTGCCGCAGATCAGGTCGAGCAGCGTGGTCTTGCCTGCCCCGTTGGGGCCGATGATCACGCGCAGCTCGTTGCGATCGATGTACAGCGTGAGGTCGTCGATGGCCTTGAAGCCGTCGAAGGAGACGGTGAGGTCTTCCACGGCGAGCGCGAAGTCGGTGTTGCTCATGAGGGTGTGGCTCCGGGTTCTGTCGTCAGGCGCGCTGGCTGCCGACGCCTTCGGGCAGCGTGGGTTCGGGTTGTGATGCTGTCGGCGGCGCCACTGGTGCGGCTGCAACCGGCGGCTTGACAGCTGCATCGCGCAGCGCCTGGCGACGCGACTTCCACCAAGGCCGGATCTTTTCTTCCCACACTCCGGCAAGCCCCATCGGGAAGGCCATGGTCACGCCGATGAAGAGACCAGCCATCAGGAACAGCCACAGGTCCGGAAAGCTCTCGGAGAACAGCGTCTTGCCCGCATTCACCAGCAGCGCGCCGTACACCGCGCCCACCAGGCTCATGCGCCCGCCTACCGCGCAGAAGATCACCATCTCGATCGAGGGCACGATGCCCACGAAGCTCGGCGACATGAAGCCCACCTGCAGCGCGAACATCGCACCACCGATGCCCGAGAGCCCGGCCGCCAGGCAGAAGATGAAGACCTTGAAGTTCGACACGTCGTAGCCCGAGAAGCGCACGCGGTCTTCCTTGTCCCGCATGGCAAGCAGCAGCGTGCCCAGCTTGCTGGTCTGCACCCAGCGGCACAGCAGGATGCTCGCTACCAGCAAGCCGACGCAGACGTAATACAGCACGTACTTGGCGCTGTCGGTGCGCGTGTCCCAGCCCAGCATCGTCTTCAGGTCGGTCATGCCGTTCACGCCGCCCGTGTAGCCCTGCTGGCCGATGATGAGCACGGTGCAGATCAGCGCCACCGCCTGCGTGATGATCGCGAAGTACACGCCGCCCACGCGCCGCTTGAACATCGCAAAGCTCACGAGCCAGGCCAGTGCCATCGGCGCCAGCACCACCAGCGCAAGGCTCAGCGGCAGGCTCTTGAAGGGCAGCCACAGCGTGGGCAATTCGGTGATCTGGTTCCAGTCCATGAAGTCCGGAATGCCGGGCGTCGACTGGATCTTGGTCGTGATGGGATCGGAGGCTTCGAGCTTGAGGAACATCGCCATCGCATACCCGCCGATGCCGAAGAACACGCCCTGCCCCAGGCTCAGCACGCCGCCGTAGCCCCACACCATGACGAGCCCCACGGCCACGAAGGCGTAGGTGAGGTACTTGCCCACGAGGTTGAGGCGGAAGATGTCGAGCGACAGCGGCAGCACCACCGCGAGCAGCAGCACCAGGAGCAGCAGGCTGCCGAGCTGGTAGCGCTGGATCGAGGCCTTGATGAAATTCATCGATGACTCCAAAGCAAAAAAGAGGAGTTGAATGCGCGCAGGAACCGTAGCGAGCGGCCCGAGGTCGCATTGAGGACCGGAGCCGCACTCTCGTGCGGCGAGGACCGCAGATGCGAGATCGGGTCGCGCAGTAGGTTCATGCGTGCCTTCAACGGCGGACCTTGACGGCGAACAGGCCTTGGGGGCGCATCATCAAGATCAGCACGATCAGCGACAGCGTCAGCACCTTGGCCATCGAGCCGGTCATGAAGAACTCGGAGATCGACTGCGTCTGTGCAATGCCGAAGGCCGAGACCACCGTGCCGAACAGGCTGGCCGCGCCGCCGAAGGTGACGACCAGGAAGGCGTCGACGATGTAGAGCGAACCCGAGGTCGGCCCGGTCGAACCGATGGTGGTGAAGGCCGCGCCCGCCATGCCGGCAATGCCGCAGCCGATGGCAAAGGTCAGGCGGTCGGTCTTCTTCGTGTCAATGCCGGTGGCGTTGGCCATCGTGCGGTTGGCCACTGTGGCGCGCACCCGCAGGCCCCAGCGGCTCTTGTGCAGAGCGATGAGCACGCCGCCCGTGACCAGCGCTGTGAGCGCCAGCACGAACAGGCCGTTGATCGGAATGTCGAGGCCTTCATGCGGCGTCCACGAGCCCATGAGCCACTCGGGCAGCGTGGGGCTCACTTCCTTCGGGCCGATGAAGGTGCGAAAGATCTGCTGCAGGCCCAGGCTCACGCCCCAGGTGGCGAGCAGCGTGTCGAGCGGGCGCTTGTACAGGTGGCGAATCAGCACCCACTCCACGATCCATCCGGTGATGAAGGCGAAGACGAAGGCCAGCCCGATAGCGATCGGGAAGTAGTACGGCATGAACGCCGGCGCCAGGCTTTCGGTGATGCGCGCGGCCAGGTAGATCGAATAGGCGCCGATGGTCATGAACTCGCCATGCGCCATGTTGATCACGCCCATCTGGCCGAAGATGATCGCCAGGCCCAGCCCCATCAGCAGCAGCACCGCGAAGAGGCTCAGCCCCGCGAAGCCCTGCATGAGGCCGATGTTCATCATGTCCGACAGAGTCATGGCGGGAAGTCCGGAATGTTGGAGTTGCCCCCTCTCCCGCCAGCGGGAGAGGGTTGGGGTGAGGGCCGACGGCCTGCTTGCTGGCTTACTGGTAGCCCTTCGGGAACGGATCCGGCTTGATCAGCTCAGCCGACTCCGCCACCACCTTGAACGTGCCATCGAGCTGCCCCTGCCCGATACGCGCCTTGCTCCACAGGTGGTGGTTCGCATCCAGCTTCACGTAGCCTTCTGGCGCCGTCTTCAGCTCGATGCCCGGCGAGCCCGCCACCACCTTGTCCACGTCGAAGCTGCCGGCCTTCTCCACCGCCGCCTTCCACAGCCACGGACCGAGGTAGCCCGCCTGCGTCACGTCGCCGATCACCGCGTCCTTGCCGTACTTCGCCTTGAAGGCCTCCACGAACTTCTTGTTGTTCGCGTTGTCCAGCGTCTGGAAGTACTTCATCGACGAGTAGAAGCCCGCGAAGTTCTCGCCGCCCACGCCGGTCATTTCGTCTTCCGTCACGGCCAGCGTCAGCAGGAATTGCTTGTCGCCCGTGATGCCCGCGGCCTTGAGCTGCTTGTAGAAGGCCACGTTCGAGCCGCCCACCACGGCCGCAAAGATGCAGTCGGGTTTGGCCACCTTGATCTTGTTGATCAGCGAGTTGAAGTTGGTGTGGCCCAGCGGGTAGTACTCCTCGCCCTTGACCGAACCCTTCTGGAAGTTCTCGATGTGCTTGCGCGCGATCTTCATCGAGGTGCGCGGCCAGATGTAGTCGGAGCCCACCAGGAAGAAGGTCTTGGCCTTTTTCTCCTTCGCGCCCCAGTCCAGGCCCCAGATGATCTGCTGCGTGGCTTCCTGGCCGGTGTAGATCACGTTCTTGCTCTGCTCCAGGCCTTCGTAGAAGGTCGGGTAGTACAGGAGGCCGTTCTCTTTCTCGAACACAGGCAGCACTGCCTTGCGCGAGGCGCTGGTCCAGCAGCCGAACACGGCCGCGCAGTGGTCGTTGACCAGCAGCTTCTTCGACTTCTCGGCAAAGGTCGGCCAGTCGGAGGCGCCGTCTTCCTTGATGACCTTGATCTTGCGGCCCAGCACGCCGCCCATGGCGTTGATCTGGTCGATGGCGAGCTGTTCGGCCTGGATGGAGCCGGTCTCCGAAATCGCCATGGTGCCGGTGGACGAATGCAGCTGGCCCACCGTCACCTCGGTGTCGGTCACGGCGAGCTTGGTGGTGTTGACCTTGGCCGTGGGGAACTGCCCCTGGCCGAAGCTCAGGCCGCTCAGGCCCATCACGGGCAGCGCGGCGGCGCCCTGCAGCAGACGGCGGCGGCGCAATGCCAGGGCATCGAGAGAAAGATCTGAATCACGCGACATCAGGAAACTCCAGGCAGGTTGTTGGAAAGTAGAGCCGCGCACCATCGCAGTGCATCGGACGGTGCCTCGAGCACCATGGCTGGTACTTTAGAAATCACCCGGGTTTGCGCGAATACGTCATTCAACGTAGCGGCAAGAACCCACCCCGCCCGCAGACTCGCGAGCCAGACATCGGTGGAAAACATCGAGGGGAAAGAAGCACAGGGAGCGCTTCTTGCTGTACCTGCCCCATGCCACCGCCGCCGCGAGAACCAGCCATGCAATCCGTCTCCGGACAGAAGATCTTTCGCATCCGCCGCGACTACAACGCCTGGGTCGCGAACGAAACGCTGGAGGACTACGCACTGCGCTATACGCCGCGCAGCTTTCGCAAGTGGTCGGAGTTCCGCGTGGCCAACGCGGCCTTCGGCGCCACCTCGTTCCTGGCACTGGAGGCCATCGGCGGCGCCATCGCGCTGAGCTACGGCTTCTCGAATGCGCTGTGGGCCATCCTGGTGGTGGGGCTCATCACCTTCCTAACGGGCCTGCCGATCTCGTACTACGCGGCACGGCACGGCGTGGACATGGACCTGCTCACGCGCGGCGCGGGCTTCGGCTACCTGGGTTCCACGCTCACCTCACTGATCTACGCAAGCTTCACCTTCATCTTCTTCGCACTGGAGGCGGCCATCCTCGCGTTGGCGCTGCAGATGTACCTCGACTGGCCGCTATGGTTGCTGTACATGGTGTCGTCGATCGTCATCATTCCGTTGGTGGCGCGGGGCATCACGCTCATATCGGGGCTGCAGCTGTGGACGCAGCCGATCTGGATCGTGCTGTTCGTCTGCCCCTTCATCGCGGTGCTGGTGAAAAAGCCCGAGCTGTACGCCGACTTCACCAGCCTGGTCGGCCGCACCTCGGACAGCAGCGGCTTCGATCCGCTGATGTTCGGCGCCGCCGCCACGGTGGCCTTCTCGCTGGTGGTGCAGATCGGCGAGCAGGTCGACTACCTGCGCTTCCTGCCCGAGAAGACCGCCGCCAACAGTGGCCGCTGGTGGACCGCGGTGCTCATCGCCGGGCCGGGCTGGATCGTGCCGGGCATGTTAAAGATGATGGGCGGCGCGTTCCTCGCCTTCCTGGCCCTGCAGCACGAGATACCGGCCAACCACGCGATCGAGCCCACGCAGATGTACCTCACGGGCTTCTCGTACGTGCTGCGCGACCCGGCCTGGGTGCTGGGCATCACGGTGCTGTTCGTGGTGATCTCGCAGATGAAGATCAACCTGACGAACGCCTATGCGGGTTCGCTCGCTTGGTCTAACTTCTTCGCGCGGCTCACGCACAGCCACCCGGGGCGCGTGGTGTGGCTGGTGTTCAACGTGGTCATCGCGATATTGCTGATGGCGCTGGGCGTGTTCGCGGCGCTGGAACACGTGCTGGGCTTCTACAGCAACATCGCCATCGCATGGGTCGGCGCGCTGGTGGCCGACCTGGTCATCAACAAGCCGCTGGGCTGGAGCCCGAAGACCATCGAGTTCAAGCGCGCGCACCTATACGACATCAACCCGGTGGGGCTGATGGCGATGCTGGTGGCGGCTGCGCTGGCCATGCTGGCCTACTCGGGCGTGCTGGGGCATTGGGCCCGCGCCTTCTCGCCCTTCATCGCGCTGGTGACGGCCATGGCCGTGTCTCCGCTGCTGGCCTGGCGCACGCGCGGGCGCTACTACCTCGCGCGCACAGACATCGACCGCTGGAAGCCGGGCCAGAGCGTGAAGTGCTCGGTGTGCGACAACAGCTTCGAGTCTGAAGACATGGCGCACTGCCCTGCCTACAGCGCGCCGATCTGCTCGCTGTGCTGCACGCTCGAATCGCGCTGCCACGACCGCTGCAAGACCAACTCGCGCGCGGCCGAGCAGATGAGCGGCTGGCTGCAGGCGCTGCTGCCGCCGGCGCTGTCGGCGCGGCTGAACTTCCGCGTGGCGCACTACCTGCTGATAGCCGCCTCGCTCATTGCGTTGCTCGCCACCGTGGTCGGCGTGGTCTATGCGCAGGAGGCGCTGGCGGGCACCAGCGACTCGGTCATGGCCACTGCCTTTCTCAAAGTGTTCGCATTGCTCTCGGTCGTGGCCGCTGTGGCCGCGTGGTGGGTGGTGCTGGGCAGCGAGAGCCGGCAGATGGCGCAGGAAGAATCGAACCGCCACAACAATCTGCTGGCCCTCGAAATCGAGGCGCACCGCCGCACCGATGCCGCGCTGCAGACCGCCAAGGAAGCCGCCGAGGCCGCGAACCAGGCCAAGACGCGCTATGTGGCCGGCATGACGCACGAGCTGCGCACGCCGCTCAACAGCATCCTGGGCTACTCGCAGATCCTGCTCAAGGGCGACGCCGTGACGCCGCCGCGCGAGGCGGTGCAGACCATCCACCGCAGCGGCGAGCACATGCTGGGCCTGATCGACGGCCTGCTCGACCTGGCGCGCATCGAGGCCGGCCGGCTGCAGCTGGAGCCCGCGCCGCTCGCGCTGCCGGCCTTTCTCGACCAGCTCGTGCACATGGTGCGGCCGCAGGCAGAGAACAAGGGCCTGGCCTTCGTCTTCACGCACGCCGGGCAGTTGCCGCCATGGGTGCATGCCGATGCGAAGTGGCTGCGGCAGATTCTCATCAACCTGCTGACGAATGCGGTGCGCTTCACCGACAGCGGCACCGTCACGCTGCATGTGGATGCGCGGCGCGAGGTGCTGCGCTTCGACGTGGTCGACACCGGCATCGGCGTGGCGGCGCAGGACCACCAGCGCATCTTCCTGCCCTTCGAGCGCGGTGCGGCGGGCCGCCGCCGCGGAGAGCCCGGCACGGGGCTGGGCCTCACGATCACCGGACTGCTCACTTCGCTGATGGGCGGCGAGCTCAAGCTGGCCTCGACCTCTTCGCAAGGCAGCACCTTCAGCGTACGCGTGTACCTGCGCGAAGTGGCCGACCCCGGCCCGCAGGCCAGCAAGGCCGGCGCGCTGCGGCAACCCGTGTCGGGCTATATCGGCGCGCGCCGCACGCTGCTGGTGGTCGACGACCAGCCCGTGCAGCGCCAGATGCTCGCCGGCATGCTCGCGCCGCTGGGCTTCGAGGTGCGCGAGGCCGCAAGCGGCACCGAATGCCTCGACAGCCTGCGCGAGGAGCTGCCCTCGGCCATCCTGCTCGACCTGACGATGGACGACATGGACGGCTGGCAGACCGCCGCGTCGGTGCGCGCCTCGGGCTTTCGCGACATTCCGATCATCATCGTCTCGGCCAACATGTTCGAGAACCAGAGCGAGCGGCTGCGCGCGGCGGACTGCCAGGCCTTTGTGGGCAAGCCGGTTATCGAGTCGGCGCTGATCGCCACGCTGGAGCGGCACCTCGGCCTTGAGTGGCTGTCGGGCAGCGATGCATTGCCTCCCGCCGCTGCAGAAGACGCGCCGCAGCGCCCGCGTCAGCTTGCCCTTTCGGAAGACGACCGCGCCGAGCTCATGCGCCTCGTGCAGATGGGCCACGTGCGCGGCCTGCACACGGCGCTCGACCGGCTGGCGGCCGCCTCGCCCGCAGCGGCATCGACCTGCACCTGGCTGCGCGGCATGGTCACGCGCTTCGAACTCGACAACCTCCGCAACGCACTGGCCGAAGATGCAGACACCCTCGCCCCCTGAATCGCCATCGTCATCCGAACGCCCCGTGGTGCTGGTGGTGGACGACGCACCCAGCAGCCTCGGCATGCTGTGCGACACGCTGGAGGCCAGCGGCTACACCGTGCTGGTGGCGGCCGACGGCGAGGCCGCGCTGCAGCGGCTCGAACTGGTGGTGCCCGACGCAATCTTGCTCGACGGCCTGATGCCCGGCCTCTCGGGCTTCGAGACCTGCAGGCGCATCAAGGCCAATCCGGCGTGGGCGCACATTCCGGTGCTGTTCATGACGGGTCTTTCGGAAACCTCGCACGTGGTCGAGGGCTTCGAATGCGGCGGCGTCGACTACGTGGTGAAGCCGATCCGCGCGCAGGAGGTGCTGGCGCGGCTGCACACGCACGCGCGCAACGCGCGCATCACGCGCATGGCGCGAGACGCGGTCGACGTGGCCGGCATGGGTGTGGTGTTCATCGACACGCGCGGGCGCATCGCGTGGCGCTCGCCGCAGGCCGCGCTGTGGCTGCATGCGCTGGAAGACCCGGTGGCGCCGGGCCTGCTGCCCGCTTCGCTGGAACCGGCTCTCGCGCCGGGCGCGGCCATTGCCATAGGCACCGCCACGGGCATGCGGCTGTCGGTGCGCAACCTCGGCGCGGCGGCACTCGGCGAGACGATGCTGCTCTTCGCCATCCAGCGCGAAGGGCCGGCGGCCCGCCTGGCCGACGCCGCCCTTACGCCGCGCGAGACAGAGGTGCTGTCATGGCTCGCCAAGGGCAAGACCAACCGCGACATCGGCGAGATCCTGGGCACCAGCCCACGCACGGTGAACAAGCACCTGGAGCACATCTTCGAGAAGCTGGGGGTGGAAACGCGGGCGGCTGCGGCGGCGCTGGCGAGCGGTATGTAACCCCCATGGGGTAACCGCCCCAACGGCACTGGGCTATAGCCCTCGAATGCTCCGGTTGCACCCAGAATGGGCACGCCACCGGAGAAATAGATGCTTTCAAGCCTTCTGCAGTTTCCTCCCCGCGAAAGTGCGTACAGGCGCAAGTTCCTGAGCAACACGGACGAGAACCTCTTCATGGGTTCGTTCGAGAGCTTCGCGGCGGCCGAGGCTGGCGCACCGCCCAGCAAGGCCGTTGGCTACGCCAATGCCGACGCGGGCGAGCTCTACAGCCCGCAGATCTATTTCTACGACTACCCCGGCCTCTTCTGGCTGGGCCGCTCCATCGATGCAGGCCTGACGCGCGTGTTCGACCTGGGCGGGCACGTCGGCATCAAGTACTACGCCTTCCGGCGCGTGCTGAGCTACCCCGACACCCTGCGCTGGACGGTGTGCGACGTGCCCGGCGTGGTCGAGAGCGGCCGCGCGATGGCCGTCAAGCGCGAAGCGACCGAGCAACTCGGCTTTACCACCGACTACCGCGATGCGAGCGGCTGCGACGTGCTGTATGTGTCGGGCAGCCTGCAGTACCTGCCGACCCGCATGGACGCGATTCTTTCCGCGCTGGCCGTGAAGCCCAGGCGCATCGTCATGAACACCACGGCCGTGCACCCCGAGCGCACGATCTACACGCTCAACAGCATCGGCGTGGCTGTGTGCCCTTATCGCATCCAGCACCACGACGAACTCCTGGCCGACCTCGCGCGCTCCGGCTACAGGAAGCGCGATGTGTGGCGCAACGAGGGCAAGCCTATCGAGGTGCCCTTCGTCGACGGCGGGGACAAGCCGTACTACGCAGGCTGCTGCTTCGACCTCATCACCTGATCGCCCGCTGACGCATCGGCCCGGTCAGGGAATGACGGCCGGCAGGTTCTGGTCCGCCGTGTGGCGCTGCTCGGGCGTCATTGCTTCGTAGAGCTTCGACAACGCATCGCTCACCGCCTGCGTGCGCCGGGCACGGTCTTGTGCCTGCATGGCGCGCTGCTGTGCGAACTGCACGGCGGTCAGGTCGTCTGGTGGTGCCGCAGCGGTCATGCCGGCGCGGCTGGCCATGTCCCACACCGCATCGGAGAAGCGGTCCCACAGCTGTGACTGCTCGGGCGTGATCATGAGTTGCACGCGCAAGTCGTAGAGCTTGTCGCGGATCTTGCCCGCAGCGGTTGCCGGCGTGGACAGGCCGTCGCCTGTGCGCGGGCTTGTCGTGCTGTCGGGCCGCGTACCGCGCCGGCCTCCGCCACCGCCGAATTGCGCAAAGCAATGGCCGCTCACGGCGACAAGGGCTGCGGCGAGCGCGAAGCGCTGCAGGGGTCGATTCATCATCATTGCGGGTTCCTTCGATGCCTGGCCCTCGAAGGACCACCGCGCATTTCAGGCGCGGCAGCTGTCCCGGGCGTTGCGAGCCCGTAAACCCGGGGTAAAGCAAGCCGCCTTTACTTTCGAACGGCGAAGCGGCCCTCGCATCGAAAACATCTTGACTGCCTTCAAAAAGATATTAAAGTGATATCACTTTTAACGGAGGCTACATGCAAGAGAAGACCCCCACAACACCGCGCAAGGTCCGCAAGGAGCGCCCCTACCGGTCGATCAACGGCTACGGCGTGTCGGCCGTGGTGCTGCTGCTGATCGCTGTCGGCATATGGGCGCTGGTGCAGCGCCTGATGCCGCTGCCCATGAGCATTCTGCTGATCGTGATCGGCCTCGTGCTGATCCCTGGCCTCTACATGCTGCAGCCCAACGAGGGCATCATCCTCACGCTGTTCGGCGAGTACCAGGGCACCGACCGCACCGAGGGCCTGCGCTGGACCAATCCTTTGCAAAGCGGCCAGAAGATCTCGCTGCGCGCACGCAACCTCAACACACCGCCGCTGAAAGTGAACGACAAGCGCGGCAACCCGGTGGAGATCGGCGCGGCAGTGGTGTGGAGGGTCTACGACACGGCGCAGGCCGTGTTCGAGATCGACGACTACAACAAGTTCGTCGCCATCCAGGCCGAAGCGGCCATCCGCCACCTTGCCACTCTCTATGCCTACGACAGCGGCGACGACCTGCAGAGCGAAGAAACCACGCTGCGCGCCGGGCTCGACACGGTGGCCGATGCACTCAAGGACGAGCTGAACCAGCGCTTTGCCAGCGCGGGCGTCGAAGTGCTCGACGCCAAGCTCACCCACCTCGCCTACGCCCCCGAGATCGCTCAGGTGATGCTGCGCCGCCAGCAGGCGGTGGCCATCGTCAGCGCGCGGCACCAGATCGTGGCTGGCGCGGTCGGCATGGTCGAGGCAGCGCTCAAGGGCCTGTCGGAGCGCAATCTCGTGGTGCTGGACGACGAGCGCAAGGCCTCGATGGTGTCGAACCTGCTGGTGGTGCTGTGCTCCGACCGAGAGACGCAGCCCGTGGTCAACACCGGTACGCTGTACACCTGAAGCCCGTCTCTCTACCCGCACCCGATGGCCAGTCCCGGAAAAAAATCCTACCCCCTGCGCATCGATCCGGCCCTGTGGGCCGAGATCGAACGCCTGGCGGCGCAGGAGCTGCGAAGCGCGAACGCGCAGGTCGAGTTCCTGCTGCGCGAAGGGCTGGTCAGGCGAGGAAGGCTGCCCGCCGCGGACGCGGGCAAGCCCGACGAGCCTGCGTCATCCCCTCAGTGATAACCCCAAATCCGCTGAAGGCCGAATGACAGCCCCGGCTTCTACGATGACGGCAGCAGGCGGCGCCACGCCGCCGCTTCCTTCCTTCTGGAGACATCGTGACGAAGCCCATTCTTTTTTCTTCCTTTCGCACCCTCACCCGCCGCGCAGCCCTCCCGCTGATTGCGGCCCTCGCGCTCGCCGGCTGCGGCAGCCTCGGCGGCAGCAAGCCCGCCGGTGGCGACATCCACGTCATGACCTCGGGCGGCTTCACCGCCGCCTACAACGACCTGCGCCCCGAGTTCGAGCGCAGCAGCGGCCGCACCGTGAAGACGGCATACGGCGCCTCGATGGGCAACGCCGACGATTCGGTCCCCAGCCGCCTCGCGCGCAACGAGCCGGCCGACGTGGTGATCCTCGCTCGCCCCGCGCTCGATGCGCTGGTCGCACAGGGCAAGGTCGTGCCCGGCAGCCAGGTCGACCTGGTGCGCTCGGCCATCGGCTTCGCGGTGCGCAAGGGTGCGCCCAGGCCCGACATCAGTTCCGTCGATGCGCTGAAGCGCACGCTGCTCGCGGCCCCGTCCATCGCCTACTCGGCCAGCGCGAGCGGCACCTACTACGAGACCGAGCTGCTCAAGAAGCTCGGCATCGAAGACCAGGTCAAGCCCAAGAGCAGGCGCATCCTGAGCGAGCGCGTCGGCACGGTGGTAGCGCGCGGCGACGCGGCGCTCGGCCTGCAGCAGGTGAGCGAGCTGTTGCCCATCGCCGGCATCGACTACATCGGCCCTCTGCCGGCAGAAGTGCAGCAGGTGACGGTGTTCTCTGCCGGCGTGGCCACCACATCGAAACAACCCGATGCGGCACGGCAACTGATCCGCTATCTCAACTCGCCCGCTGCCGCGCCCACCATCGCCAAGACGGGGCTGGAGCCGCTGACTGCGCCGTAAACTGACGCGCATCCCCCAGCTCTCATCGACGAACCACGCCATGACGATCTCCCCCGCCCTCGTTTCCGCTTTCGCGCCCAGCGGCACGCTGCGCGCCTCGATCAACCTCGGCAACCCCATCCTGGCCAACAAGGACGCGGCAAGCGGCGAGCCGGTAGGCGTCTCGATCGATCTGGCGCGAGAGTTCGCACGGCGGCTCGGCGTGGGCGTCGAGCTGGTGGTGTTCGAGAAGGCGGCGGCTTCGGTCGATGCGGTGAAGAACGAAAAGGCCGACATCGGCTTCTTCGCCATCGACCCGGCACGCAGCGAAGGGCTGCTGTTCACCGCGCCCTATGTGCTGATCGAGGGTAGCTACCTCGTGCCCGAAGCTTCGGCGCTCGCCGACAACGCGCAGGTCGATGCGAAGGGCCACCGCATCTCGGTCGGCTCAGGCAGCGCCTACGACCTGTTCCTCACACGCGAGATCAAGGCAGCCGAGATCGTGCGGCTGCAGGGCGCGGGCCCGGCGCTTGCAGCACTGCGTTCAGGCGAAGTCGAAGTGGCGGCAGGCATCCGCCAGATGCTCGAAGGCGAAGCGCAGCGCGCACCCGGCGTGCGCGTGCTCCCGGGCCGCTTCATGGTGATCCAGCAGGCCATGGGCACGCCGGCCAGCCGCGGCGCCGCGGCACAAGCGCTGCTCGCCGCCTTCGTCGAAGAGATGAAGGCCAGCGGCTTCGTGGCCGATGCGCTGAAGCGCCATCGCATCGAAGGCGCGAGCGTGGCGCCCGCAGCCTGACCTACCGGCGCTTCAGCCGTCAGAGCTTGTACGCCTCCACCGGCCCCCGCGAATAGAACAGGAAGTAGCCGGTCGAGGTCTGGAAGCCGTTCTTCTTCCAGCCCGCCGGCACTTTGAAGATGCCTAGCTGCTCGCTCGCCATGCCGACGAAGGCGGTGCTCTCCTTGTCGGTGGTGATGCGAGCCCATTGCTCGCGCGTGACCGGCTTCATCTGCATCTTCGGTTCGCTCCACTCGGGCGTACGCACCTTGTCGCGCATCACGTAGCGGTCGCCCTGCTTCTCTATCTTGATCAGTTCCTTGAGCGCGCCGTTCTGCTTGACGGCGTAGGTGCCGACCAGTTCGGCCTCGGGTCCGCTGCTGCTGCTTGCGCCGCATGCGGCAAGCAGCAACGCCGATGCCCCGGCCGCCAGCCATTTCAATGCTGTGTTCATGTTGATCCTCGTGCGATGAGGCGCGCACCGACCGATATGCCGGGCGGCGCGCGCCGGTTCAAACAATGCTCAGCGCTTGTCGTTCTCGCGCAGCTTCAGGCTGCCCTGGAAGCGCAGCGCATGCGGGTACTCTTCCTTCTCGACCCCGGCATCTACCGCCGCCATCTTCTGCTGGCTCACCTGCGTCTTGGCCAGCAAGGTCGCCGGCAGGTTGACCACACCCTTGATCTGGTCGTACTGCGCCTGCGTGATGCGCCCCACGCTCAGCAGCCGGAACGCATCGCGCTCGATATTCAGCAGCAGCGGCTTGTTGCTTGCAAAACTCTGCGCCTTGGCCAGCAGTGCGCTCCACGACTGCGCGCTGTAGTTGCTCACGTAGTAGTCCTGCCCGGTCGGCCCGGCCAGCACGGCCGTGCAGCCTGGTAGCTCGATCTGCGTGCTGTTGTTCGACATCACGAAGGTCTGGCGCTTTTCCATCGCGTCGCCGTATGCCAGCGTGACGGGAACGGTCCAGGTCGAGGCCGGGTACACGTTCTGGTTGGGGAACGACTCCTGCGTGATGTTCACGTAGGTGCTGTTGCCCGCGCACTGCGCGTCGACCGTGAGCAGCGGAATGCCGGTCTGGCGGATGAGGCTGTCGCCGATGTCGCTCACCTTCTTGTCGGTGGCCTTCTCCAGCGAACTCCACAGCCGCGAAGGCGTGACGTTGCCGTACGCGTAGTCCTTCAGGTAGATCTGCAGGCCCTTCTGCATCGCCTCTTCGCCGATGTAGTTCTGGATGGTCTCCAGCACGTGGCTGCCCTTGTTGTAGACGAAGATCGACGGGCTGATGAAGCCGAACGAACCTGCGTCGTTGAGGTTGCGCTGCACCGGCACCGCCGTGTTCTTCAGGTCGGCCACGATCACGTTGTGCTTGTCCAGCACGTAGTCGGAGAAGCTGTAGTACTCGGGGTGGAACTTGATCGTGGTGCGCCTTTCGAACCAGCGAGCGAACGACTCGTTGAGCCACACGTTGTCCCACCAGTCGAGCGTGACCAGGTCGCCGAACCACTGGTGCGCCACCTCGTGCGTGACCACCGTCACCGAGTACAGCGTGGGCGTGTCGCCCGGCTTGGTGAGCACCGAATCGGCAAACTCGAAGATCGAGCCCCAGTTCTCCATGCCGCCGAAGCCGGTGTTGGGCTTGTTGTTGTAGCTGTCGTTGGCCGCGACGGTGTCGAACTTCTTGAAGGGCAGCGGGATGCCGGTGTACTTGTAGTAATAGTCCATCGACACCTTGGTCCACTCCATCGCGAACTTGGCCCAGTCGGCGCGGCCCGGCGGCGTGAACCAGCGCAGCGGCATGTCGCTGCCGTCGAGCGGGTTCTTGAAGTTGTCGGCCAATATGTCGAACTTGCCGCCGCCGAAGAAGGTCAGGTACATCGGCATCGAAGGCGTCTTCTCGAAGGCCACGCGCTGGTAGCCGTCGGGCAGCTTCGTTGCCTCGGTCTGTGCGCCGTTCGACACCGTCTTCCAGTCGCCCGGCACCTCTGCCGAGATCTCGAAGGTGTGGCGGAAGGCCGGCTCGTCCCAGCCCGGGAACCATTGCCGCGCATAGTTGGTTTCGCCCTGCGTCACGATGGCATCGCTGCTCACGCCCTCGGGCGTGGAGAGGCCCACCTTGAAGATGCCTGTGGCGGCCGAACAGAACGGGTTGCGTGCCACCTCCGCGGGCGGGCAGTACTCGGCGTCGGAAAACTGGATCTTGCCGTCCCACTCCATGTGCAGCAGGTACTTGCCCTTTGCGATCTGGCCGTCGTTCAGGCGCAGCTGCACGAAGTCGCCCAGCGTCTGCGGCGTGGGAATCAGCGGAATCGCTTCACCAGGGCTCGACACCTTGCGCAGCGTGGTGCGGCCCTTTGCAAAGTTCAGGTTGTGCGCGGCAACGACGATGGCGTCGACCGGCTTGAGCACTTCGATCTCCACATCGCCGCGGCCTACGAAAGTCTTGAGCGCCGCATCGGGACGGAACCACAGCTTGTAGTTGCTGGGCCAGACGGTGTCGGGCAGCTCCATCGGCTTGGCCGAACGATCGACCGCTGCAACGGCGGCATTCGCCGCATTGGGCACGCCGTCGTCGGGCGTCTTCGAGGTGGGGTCGGACACGGGTGCCGAAACAACGGAGTCCGACGGTGCGCTGAGGCCGGTGCCGGCACCGCCGAGCGAAGCGCCGCCACTGTCTCCGCCGCCGCCGCATGCCGTCAGAACGGCAAGGGTCACTGCGGTGATGGCAAGATGATTGACCACCGGGGTACTGAATTTTTTCATGATCGCCTCTGAGTACTCTTGGTAAGAAGAAACATGCGCCGTCCCGCATGCGCCCGGCGGATAGCCGGCGATGCGCGTAACGCGCGCGGTGATGAGATGAACAACGGGGTTATCTGGGAAGAAAAACGGGCAACACACTGCCCTCCCGGCGAACGCTTTCGTTCGTCAGGACCGCACAGTCATGCAAGGTCACACCGCGTGCGAGGCGGTGGTCCCAGGATGCGAGGCGTAAGAGGTTCCATTCCCGTCAGACGCGGGGTGATGGGATGCAAGCGCGGGGCTGTAGTGCGAAGGCTCGCGCTCAGTGCCGGCGCGTCTGCGCGGTGCGTTTCCGCGAAGCGGAAGCGGCACGAACCATGTCGGTTATGGCAAGACTTTCTGCGGCTCTTGTCGTTGATTTCACGCGCATTCCCTCGTCCATTGATGTGCGCCAGTTTTAGCTGAACGAACAAGTCAGCTCAACGAATCGCGGAACTTTTCTCTCTCAAAATGTTCGCGCGCCATAGGCCGAATGGCGTCATGACATGCAGCGCACGCCGTGCGCTATGTAGATGGTTCTAGCGTCGAAACACCTGCTCACGCAGATGACAGAAATCGGCCCCATGCACTGTGACTGCGTGGCCACAGTACGAAGGTACAAGCCTTCGAAAAGCTCAGGAAAGCTGTGAACCTGAGACTGCTGCAGCGCCGTGCGCGCGGTCACGCAGCCACAGCAAGAGGCCGCATGCGAACACCACGACCTGCGTGCCGATCAGCAGCGCAAAGCCCGCGAAAAAACCGGAGGCCGATGCCGCCGATGCAGCGGCCGTGCTCGCGGTGCCCGAGACATGCGACACCGCGCCGATCACGCCGCCCATCAGCGCCGGCATGAAGCCCGCCACGAGGCTGCCCGCGCCATTGGTCACGCCGAACGCACTGGCCGTGTGCTCGGGCCGCGAGCAGTACTGCACCGTGCTCGGAATGGCCGGACTCTGGAGGCCCCAGAAGAAGTTGGCCGCCACCAGGCAGCTTGCCGCCGCGTATGGATCGCGTGCGTTGATGGCCATCAGCACCGACAGCGCCACACCCAAGCTCGCGCCCATGAAGATGAAGGGCACGCGCTCGCGCCCGACCTTGTCGATGAGCACACCGCCCACGAACACAGCAAGCACCGTGGCGTATTGCGGCAGCGAGGCCAGCCAGCCCATCTCGCGCATCGAAAAGCCTCGCGCTTCGCGCAGATACGTCGGCAGCCAGTTGCTGCTGCCCCAGAGATAAGCCAGCGCGGCCGAGGTCAGCAGCGTGATGAGGAACAGGTGCCGCGTGTGCAGCGCGCCCTTCACGATGCCGCCCACGCGCGCCATCGCCTCGCCGAACGACGAAGGCTTCACGCCATCGGCATGCACCGGCGGCATGCGCACGAAGGCCAGCACCAGCGGAATGCCGAGCACGATGTTCAACACGCCGAGCACATGGAAGGAGGTGTCCCACGCGAACTGCGTGAGCAGATAGCCAACCAGCGGATAGCCAATGGCCAGCCCCAGCCCCGTGCCCATGTTCACGAAGGCATTCGGCTTGCCGTTCTCGTCGCTGCGGAAATGTGCCTTGATGTACGCAGAGGCCAGCGAGAACAGCGGTCCCTCCGACACGCCCAGCAGGATGCGCGAGGCCAGCAACATGCCGTAGCTGTGGAACATCGGCGAGGCCCACGTCACCACGCCCCAGAGGATCAGGCCGTACACCAGGCTGCGCCGCACACCGAACAGCGCCGAGCAGAACGGCGTGAGCACGAAAGCCGACACGCCATAGCCCAGCATGAAGGCCGTCGCCAGGAAGCCCTGGCTCACGCGGTCGGTGGCCGCGATGCCCACATGGTTCAGGAACGCGGCATCGGTAATCAGCACCGCGATGTTGATGCGGTCCACGTAGGAGATCGCGACGATCACGAACAGCGTGATGACACCGTACCAACGAAAGTTCTTGCTACTGCGGATGCTGTTGCTCTGCATGACCTGTCCTGCCGATGTGGGAGTGGTGACGCGCCTGTGCGCCTAGAACATGTGGCGCATGCCGAACTCTGTGCCGCTGGAGGCGCGGTTCGGCGCGGTGATAGCGCCCGAAAGGGCTTGCGACGCACCATTGCTGTTGCTGATGCGCGCGATGGTGGCGTACAGCGCGGTGCGCTTCGACAGGTTATGCACGTAGCCTATCGCCAGCTTCGACGAGGTTGGCTTCAGCGCTGCACCGACAGGCTCCAGCCGGTAGCGCGCATACGAGGCCTTGATCTCGCCGGGCCCGATGGGCAGCTGCAAGCCAATGAGCGCGCCCTTGGCATCGGTCGTGCCCTTCGACTCCTTGTACAGCTCGCTCGTGAGCTTGAGGTTCATGAGCGACGCATCGAAGGTGTAGGACGCGCCGAGGTTCGTCACGCGCAGGTCGCCGCTCGCATAGCGCGTGCGGCCGGTGGCCAGCGCGATGTTGAGCCCGCCGCTCTGGTAGCCGAAGCGCGCGCCCGTGTGGTCGCCGTCGTGCTCGTTCGACACCCGTGTCCCAGGCAGCACCGAGTTGGAATCGTTCTCGCCCATCGCGTACATCACCTGCCCGTAGAAGCCGCCGAGGCTGGCCGGCAGCAGGTAACCGATGCTGTTCGAGGCACGCGTGCCCGTGGGCGCGACGAGGCCACCGAGGCCCGAGAAGTAGATCTGGTTCGCGCCGATGCCGCCGCCCGTGCCGAAGGGGTCGAAGATGGCGGTGTTCCAGAACGCCGGCACATAGTCGCGCCCCAGCCGCAGCTCGCCGAACGGCCCTGCAAGGCTCACGGTGGAGCGGCGGTTGAAGCTCAGCACGCCCGCGGTGCCGTTGCCGCTGGCCTGGTTGTTGGAGTTCGACGGAAAGCCCGTGCCGCTGTCGTTCTGCAGACCCATCTCCAGCCAGAAGTTGGCCGAGTAGCCACCGCCCAAGTCTTCGGTGCCTCGAAAACCGAGGCGGCTGAACATGTTGCCGCTGTTGGTCAGCTGCGTCTTGTGGGCCGAACCGTTGCCGCTGCCCTTGGTGTAGGTGACGGCTGCGTCGACCACGCCGAAGAGCGTGAGGGAAGATTGGGCCAGCGCTCCGCCAGCCGTGCTGGCCGCAGCCAGCGCGATCAAGTAGTTTTTCATTGGATTTTCGGGAGTGGTTTTTCTCTGGCCGCGGGCCTCAGATGTCGAGCACCAGCCTCTCGCCCTTGCAGCGGGAGACGCAGATCATCATGGTCTTGTTGGACGCACGTTCGATCTTGGTGAGGATGCCGTCGTGATGGTCGACCTCGCCTTCGAGCACAGCCGTTTCGCAGGCGCCGCAGACGCCTTCCTTGCAGCTGTGGTCGGGGTTGAGGCCGGCGTCGATCAGGCTGTCGAGAATCGACTTGCCCGCCGGCACCTCGACGCTCTTGCCGCTCTTCGCGCACTGCACCACGTAGCTCTGCGTGGCGCTGGGCGCCTCAACATGCACGGCGGCGAAGCGTTCGATGTGCGCGTTGGCGTAGCCCAGTTGCTCGCAGCTTTTCTCGAAGGCATCGAGCATCGGCGTGGGGCCGCAGCAGTAGTAGTGGCTGGCGCTTCCCTTACCCGACAGCAGCTCGACGAGGTTGGGCGGCGCGCCCTTCTCGTCGTCGAAGTGCCAGGTCAGCTGCACCGACTTTTCTTTCGCCAGCGCTTCGATGCCGTCGCAGAAGGCTGCCTCCTTGCGGGTGCGTGCGCAGTACAGGATCTCGACCGGTTTGCCGATGGCCACCAGCCGCTGCAACATGCACCAGATGGGCGTCACGCCGATGCCGCCGGCCACGAGCACCGAGCGTTCCGCGCCCTCCTCCAGCTTGAAGTTGTTGCGGGGCGCCGAGATGGGCAGCGTCATGCCCACGCGCAGCTGCTGGTGCACGTAGCGCGAGCCGCCGCGGCTCTTGCGGTCGTTGAGCACGCCCACCACGTAGCGCTGGCGGTCGCTCGATGGGTTGCACAGCGAGTAGCTGCGCACAAGCCCGTTGGGCAGGTGCAGGTCGATGTGGGAGCCGGCCTCGAAGGCAGGAAAGTCCACGGCAGGCGTGGCCGGCCGGAACTCGACGCTCACGATGCCGTCGGCCTCGTAGCGCATGGTGTGCACGAGGGCGTTGAGCGTGGGAGAAGACATGGCTTCGCTCGCTTCCCGCTCAGGCCGCTGCGGCTTCCGCCAGCTGGGCCTGCGCCAGGTTGCGCATGTGGCGGCGCAGGCGAACGATGCCCAGGTCGTGCTGGTACAGGTTCTCGTGCTGGTTGGCGTCGGGCTCCATCTCTTCGAGCATCACGCGGTCCTGCTCCAGCACGTGCCAGTGGCGCGCTTCGAGACGGTTCTTGTAGAGGAAGCGCCAGGTGTCGCGCTGCCAGCCCGGCTCCAGCTTGCGCACGCGCCAGAAGAAGGTGGCCGTCATGCCCTTCACGATCGGCGAGAACGCGCCAATGATGATGAAGTTGCCGCCAGGGCCGCCGGTCTTGGGGTACGGAATTTCCAGGCGCATCCAGTGGATGCCGGTGTCGGCCCACTCGGTCCAGTCGAAGTTGACGTTGCGCTGGCCTTCCTTCTCGAACACGAAGCCGATGTCGGTCGGGCGAATGCCGAACTTCGCGCTCGAGTCGCCCTCGGCCATCGAATGCGACTGCTTGTGCAGGTACGTGCCGTGCATCGGGTCCATCACGTTGTCGAGCACGTAGCGGTAGTCGCCCTTCCACTCGGTGTAGCAAAGGAAGCTCGAATACCCGGCGTCGTCGGTCAGTTGCTCGGGCAGCACCAGCGGCGGCGGAATGTCGACCGGCTCCTTCGAGTTGTAGAGAAACACGGCGCCCGCGCGCTCCTGCACGTGGAAGTGCCGAGTCGCCTTCGAGCCTTCGAGCTTGCAGCCGGGGCTGCCGGGCACGCGCGTGACGACACCGTCATGCCGCACCTCGACGCCGTGATACGGGCACGAGAGGCGGTCGCCCAGCACCACGCCCTGCGACAGCGGCGCACCGCGGTGCGGGCAGCGGTCTTCCAGCGCATGCAGCACGCCTTCGCCGTCGCGCCACAGCGCGATCTTGCGGCCGAGGCGGCGCAGGGAGATGGGGTTCTCCTTGATGAAGTGCGAGGGGCAGATCGGATACCAGAGGTCCTTCAGGCCGATCTCCAGAAGATGATCGACCGGATCGGCGGGAACGGGTTGGATGGCGATGGTCATGGTGGGTACTCCTCAGGCGGCCAGCGCGGCCATTTCCTTGCGGTACAGCGCCTCGGTCCAGGGCTGGCCGCCCGGCGTGGCGAGGCCGCTGTCGTTGAGCCGCTGCACGAGCCCTGGCAGGTCGTGGATGCCATCGCCGAAGGCGCGCTCGATCACGTCGCCCAGCAGGTCTTCGTAAGTGGTCGCGGGGCGCTGGCGCGCCTGGTGCGGTTGCAGGTAGCGGTCTTGGGGTTGCATCGTGAGCCTCCGTGGGGCGAGCGAGGTGAAGTGAATCAGGCGGCGGCCATGGCCGGGGTTGCGAGCGGCGCGGTCCAGGCGTCGTAGCCATAGACCCAGTCGGCATTGCCACCTTCGCGCAGCCAGTTGTTGCCGCGCGAGCCGAGCTGCACCTGGCTGGCGCGTTCGATGCGCGCCTTCTCGAAGCCTTGCAGTGCGGCCGGAACGTCGGCCATGGCCACGCCTTCGAGGTGGCGCGACAGCACCACCGCGTCTTCGATGGCCATGCCGGCGCCCTGCGCCATGAAGGGCAGCATCGGGTGCGCGGCGTCGCCCAGCAGCGCCATGCGGCCCCGCGCCCAGGCAGGCATCGGGTCGCGCTCGTACAGCGCGGTCTTCAGCACCGTGTCGCAGGCGTCGAGCAGGGCACGCGCCTCGGGGTGGTAGGCCACGTACTGCTCGCGCAGCTCGTCGACGCTGCCCGGCGCGGTCCACGACTCGAGATGCCAGGTGTCCTGCGGCGTGGTGGCAAAGATGAAGATGTCCTTGCCGCGGTTGAGCGGAAAAGTGACGATCTGGCTCTGCGGGTTGGGGCCCCACCACTTGGTGAAGGCGCCGAGGTTGGGCACGCCGGCCACGCGCTCTGCGGGCACCACGGCGCGGTACGCCACGATGCCGGTGAAGCGCGGGCTCTCCGCGCCGAACATCGCGGTGCGCACGCAGGAGTGGATGCCATCGGCACCGATCAGCGCGCCGACGCGGGCGCTGGTGCCGTCGGTGAAGGCGATGGTCACGCCGGCTTCATCGGCGGCGATGGTCTCGGCGCGCTTGCCGAGCGCGACCTGCTCCGCCGGGAACATGTCGGCCAGCGCGGCCAGCAGGTCGGCGCGGTGGATGGTGAGCTGCGGCGCGCCATAGCGCTGCTCCGCCGAATCGGCCATCTCCAGGCGCGAGGTTTCTTCGCCGGTGTCGTAGGTGCGGCTGATGCGGTGCGACGGGCGTGCTGCCGTCACGCGGGCCGCCTCGCCCACGCCGAGGCCGTCGAGCGCGCGCACGGCATTGGGCGTGAGGTTGATGTCCGCGCCGACGCGGGCGAACTGCTTGGCCTGCTCGAACACGATCACGTCGTGGCCCGCGCGCCGCAGCGCAATGGCAGCCACGAGGCCGCCGATGCCGGCGCCGACGATGCCGATGGTTGATTCGCTTGTCTTCATGAGAGCTTCTTTCGCGTGCGGCCGGCTTATTCGGCAACGATGTTGCGGGCCTTGATGATCCTGGCCCATGTGGCCGTCTCATCGCGGATGTAGGCGGCGAACTCGGCGGGCTTCATGGCCGCGTCGGTCATGCCCTGCAGCTTCAGGCGCTCGCGCACCTCGGGCTGCGACAGCATCTCGGCGGCGTCCTTCGCGAGCTGTTCGACCACGGCGGGCGGCGTGCCCTTGGGCGCCATCAGGCCGTACCACGAGGTCACGGTCACGCCCTGGATGCCCTGCTCCGCCAGCGTGGGAATGTCGGGTGCGGCGGGGCTGCGCCTGGCCTCCGTGATGCCGATGGCGACCAGCTTGCCCTGCTTCAGGAAAGGCAGCGTCGCGGGCAGGTTGCTGAACATCAGCGGCACCGAGCCGCCGAGCACGTCGTTGAGCGCGGGCGGCGTGCCCTTGTAGGGCACATGCAGCATGTCGATGCCGGCCTGCTGCTTGAACAGCTCGCCCGCCAGGTGCAGGCCACTGCCCACGCCGGGCGAGGCATACGACAGCGTGCCGGGCTTGGCCTTGGCCTGCGCCACCAGCTCCTTCGCATTCTTGATGCCCGATGCGGGCGACGCCACCAGCACATTGGGCGCCTTGGCCAGCATGGTGATCGGCACGAAGTCCTTCGCCATGTCGAACGGGAAATTGGGCATCAGCGTCGGGTTGATGGTGACGTTGCCCGCCGGAATCACCAGCAGCGTGTGGCCGTCGCCCTTGGCGCGCTTGACCTTTTCCATGCCGATGTTGCCGGCCGCGCCGACCTGGTTGTCGACCACGGCCGCCTGGCCATAGCGCTTGGCAAGGCCATCGGAAAGCACGCGGGCCAGCGTGTCGACCGGGCCGCCTGGCGGGAACGGCGAGATGATGGTGAAGCGCTCGCTGGCGAGCTGCTTCTGGGCCTCGCTCTGCTGCGCGTGCACGGGTGCGGCGAGCGTGAAGGCCGCCAGCGCGGCGAACAGAACGGAGAAGGAGAAACGTCGTTGCATGAGATTCGAGGGGTTCATTTCTTTTCGGTGAGGAAAGCGCCCTTCGGGCCTTCCGCGTTCTTCTGGCGGCGCGTGTTGCCGTCGAGGCCGCCGTCCACCGCCCATTCGGCGAACACCGTCGGGCCCGGCTCGAACTCGCGCGGCTGCCATTCGGCGGTGAGCTGGTCTTCGTCGGCGTAGTACTCGATGAGCCCGCCGGCCGGGTTCTTGAAGTACCAGAAGTACGCCGACGACACCGGGTGGCGGCCCGGGCCCAGTTGCGTCTCCCAGCCACGGCGCGAGAAGTGCAGGCCACCGCCGAACACTTCGTGGATGTCGCGCACGGTGAAGGCCACGTGGTTCAGCCCGCGCTTGCCCGAGGGAATCTGCAGCAGGAACAGGTCGTGGTGGCCGCCCTCTGCCGCGCAGCGCATGAAGGCGCCGCGGTTCGGATAGCTGTCTGACGCCACGAAGCCGAAGCGCTGCGCGTAGAACGCGCTGGTGGCCTTCACGTCGCTCACGAAGAACACGACATGGCCGACTTCGATGGGTGTCGCGCGTTCGTAGATCGGCGCGGCCTGGTTGATGCGCGGCTTGGCGTTCCAGGTGTTCATGGCGGCGCAATCGACTTCCACCGCGCGCTTGCGGCTGACCTGCAGGCGCACGGCCAGGCCGTTGGGATCGATGCAGCCGATACGGCGTGCGCCGTCGATCGTGCCGTCGAAGAAGGCCGGGTCTTGCGCGATGGCGGCGGCGTAGCGGTCGAGATCCGCATCGCTCTCGACGCCCCACACCACTTCGCGCAGCGTGGGGCCCTCTTCCATCGCGGGCGGCAGACCCGGCTTGTCCAACGCCGCGACGACTACCTTGCAACCGTTGAGGCATTCGAAGACGAGTTCGTCGGCGGCTTCCGACTTCAGCGTGAGGCCCCAGTCCTCGAAGAACTGGCGGCATGCGGGCAGGTCGTCCGCGCCGTAGGTGATCTGGTCGATGCCAAGTACGCTCATGGTGCGGTCCTCTTCAGTTCGCCCATGGGAGCGGTTGTTCGTTCGTGCCCCAGTACATGCTCTTCTGCTCCATGTACTGGAAGATGCCTTCGCGGCCCTTCTCGCGGCCCAGGCCGCTGTCGCGCCAGCCGCCGAACGGCGTGGACACGGAGAACTGCTTGTAGGTATTGACCCAGACCGTGCCGGCCTGCACTGCGCGGCCGAGCTTCCAGGCGCGCTTGAAGTCGCGGCTCCACACGCCGGCAGCCAGCGCGTAGACGCTGTCGTTGGCCTGCGCGATCAGTTCTTCCTCGTTGTCGAAAGGCATCGCGACGAGCACCGGGCCGAAGATTTCTTCCTGGCTGATGCGGGCGCTGTTGCCCAGGCCTTCGATGATGGTCGGCTTGTAGAAATAGCCCCGGTCGTAGCCATCGCCATGCGGGCGTACGCCGCCCGTGCGAATCCTGCCGCCTTCGGACACGCCGAGGTCCACATAGCGCTCGATGCCTTCGCGGTGCTTCGCCGTGATGAGCGGCCCCATCTGCGTGCGCTCCGAAGCCGGGTCGCCCACGCGCAGCGCATTGGCGCCTTCCGCAAGGCGCGTCAGGAACTCGTCGTAGATGCCGCGCGCCACGAAGAGGCGCGAGCCCGCGATGCACGACTCGCCCGACGAACTGAAGATGCCGTACAGCACACCGTTCACCGCGTGGCCGAGGTCCGCGTCGTCGAGCACCATGGTCGGCGACTTGCCGCCGAGCTCCAGCGACACCGGCATCATCTTGTCGGCCGCAATGTGCGCGATGTGCTTGCCCGTGGTGGTGCCGCCAGTGAACGACACGCGCTTGACCAGCGGATGCTTGGTGATCGCATCGCCAATCACCGAGCCCTTGCCCGGCAGCACGCTGACGATGCCCTTCGGCACGCCGGCCTGCTCGCAGATGCGGGCCAGTTCCAGAGCCATCAGCGGCGTCACCTCGGCGGGCTTCACGACCACCGCGTTGCCGGCAGCCAGCGCAGGCGCCAGCTTCTGCGCCTCGCTGGCAATGGGCGAGTTCCACGGCGTGATGGCCGCGACCACGCCCATGGGCTCGTGCACGCTCATCGTGACAAACGCGCCGCGCGACGGCGTGATGGTTTCTTCCAGCGTCTCCAGCGCAGCGGCGAAGAACTGGAAGGTGCCCGCAGCGCTGGCCACGAGGTTGCGTGTTTCGGTGATCGGCTTGCCGTTGTCCAGGCGCTGCTTCTGCGCGAGCGATTCGCTCTCCTCGCGGATCAGTTGCGCCACACGGTGCAGCACGGCGGCGCGCTCGTGCGGCAGGCGCTGGGCCCAGCCGCTGGTGCGGAAGGCGTGGTCGGCGCGGGTGATGGCCTCCTCGACATCGGCGAGGCTCGCGGCCTTCAGGCGCGCGATCGGCTCGCCGGTGGCGGGGTAGAGGCTTTCGTAGACGTCGCCGCCGCCCAGGCGCCATTCGCCGGCAATGCAGATCGGAAGGAGTTCGGAAGAAATCATGGAGTGACTCAGATGGCGAGCGCGGCAACGCGGTTGCGCAGCGCGCGCACGGCGCTGTACACGGTGAGCGCGGATGTCTTGGGGTTGGCCGCGAGCGGCCTGTTGCGCATGGTCAGCTCGAAGCTGCCGAAGGCGCCTTCGGCTTCGACGGTGTGCACGTTCTCGGTGGTGGCCGGGTCGGCAATCAGGCGCACCTGTGTCCTGTCGAGCCCGAGCCCCGCGAGCGAGACGGTGGCGGCGACGTTGGCGTTCTTCGGATAGAGCGAGGCCGCTTCGCGCGCGCTGCCTTCGAAGATCACGGTGGGCTGCGCCAGCGCATCGAGGTCGCGGCCCTGTTCGGCCGGCGTGCCCTTCCATGCCTGTGGCGGCTTGCGGCCGGTGTAGCGCACGCTGTCAAGGCCGCCGATGCGGGCTGCGGCGAGTGCATCGATTGCACCGATGGCGCCGGGAATCAGCTGTACCTGCGTCTTGCCTGCGATGGCGGCGGCTTCGAGCTTTTCGGCGAAGCCGGCGACCGACAGCGCGCCAACCGAAGCGACCACGCAAGGCGTGCCGCGTGCCAGCGCGGGCAGCACATGCTCTTCGATGGCCGCATGGCCAGCCGTCTCGACCACGAGGTCGATGCCATCGGCAGGCACGCTACTGCCAACCTGCACGCCGGGCGCAACCTTCTGCGCCGCGGCCACGCCCTCGGCGGGCACGACGATGGCAACCACCTCCAGGGCGGCATCGCCCTTGAGCAGTTCGAGCACCGAGGTGCCGATGGCACCGCAGCCTACAAGGGCAATACGCAATGCGGGCAACGCGCTCACGTCCTTCACTCCACCGAAGCGGCAGCCTTGCCGAGCGCCGGAATCTGCGTGACGGTGTTGGTCGGCGGGCCTGCGAAGGCGCTCTTGAAATCGCCGATGGAGAGCATGTCGATCTCCAGCAGGAACGGGCCCTTCTTCGCCAGCGCCTCGCCCAGCTTCGCCTTCAACTCGTCCATGCGCTGCACGCGGGCGTGCGGCAGTGACAGCGACTTGCACAGCAGCGCGTAGTCGGGCGTGTGCAGGTCGGCATAGCAGCGGCGGCCGCCGTACTGCGCGTCCTGGATGTTCTTGATGACGCCGTAGCCCTTGTCGTTCATGAGCACGATGACCATGTCGGCCTGCTCCTGGACGGCGGTTGCGAGTTCGCCGAGGTTAAGGATGAAGCCGCCGTCGCCGGCCAGGCAGAAGGTCTTGCGGCCCGAGGCCGTTTCGGCCGCGCCGATGGCAGCGCCGATGGCCATGGGCATGCCCTGCCCGATGCCGCCGCCCGTGGCGTGCACGCCTGCGCTGGGTTCGAAGATGCGCAGCTCGCGATTGCCCCAGGTGCTGTTCGACACGGTCACGTCGCGCACCCAGTTGAAGTTGCGGCCGGCGGCGGACTGCAGCGCCTTCACAAGCTCGGCATACGGGCCCAGGCCGTCGGTGAGCGAGGCCACGGCCTGCTCGTGCGCGGCGCGCAGGTCGGCGAGCAGTTCGGGGTCGGCCTTGTACTTCGCGGCTTCGAGGCGGTCGGCCAGGCCTTCGAGGGCCAGCGCCGAGTCGCCGCAGACGAACAGGTCGGTGGCGTAGCCACGGCCTTCGGCGGCAGCATCGGCATCGATGCGCAGCAGCGGGCGCGGCAGCTTCAGTTCGTACTTGAGCGTTTCGTTGCCGCGCAGGCGCGAGCCGACAACCAGCATCGCGTCGCAGCGCTGGTACAGCGCCTCGACCGGCTTGTGGATGTTGTACGAGCCGAGCGAACCGGCATCGTCTTCGGGCACCGTGCCACGGCCCTGCGTGGTGGTGACCACGCCGAAGCCGAGCTTCTGCAGGCGTTGGATCGCGGCTCGGGCATGGCGCGCGCCGCCACCGACCCACAGCATCGGGCGCTTGGCTGCAGCAAGGCGCGCAGCCAGTGCGTCGAGCGAAGCAGCAGAAGGCACCGGCCGCTCGATGGGCAACGGCGACAGGTCGGCCGGCATGGTCGTCAGGGCGGACTGGATGTCGATCGGAATCTCCACGCTCACCGGGCCGGTCGGCGCCGTCATCGCAAGCTGCACTGCGCGCTTGAGCGTGCCGAGCACCGTCTCGACGCTGCGCACGCGCAGGGCCGCCTTCGACACGGCCTTGAGCATGGTGAGTTGGTCGGGCGCCTCGTGGATGTACGACATGCCCTTGTCGAGGTACGGCGTCTCGATCTGCCCCGTGATGTGCAGCAGCGGCGCGCCGGCGGTCAGTGCCTCGACCATGCTGCCCGCGATGTTGCCGGCGGCCGGGCCGGTGCTGGTGAGGCACACGCCGAGGCTGGCCGTGGAGCGCGCATACGCATCGGCCATGTTGCCGGCTCCGGCCTCGCCGCGCGCCGGCACGAAGCGGATCGCACCGCGCTGCGCAAAGGCGTCGAGGATCGGCATGTTGTGGATCGAGATCACGCCGAAGGCCGCCTTGACGCCGCACTGTTCGAGAAAAGCGGCGACGACTGCACCGACGGTGACCGTATTGTTGTTCGTGGGGTTATGCATGGCGCGAGAGGCCTCCGGAAATGTCGATATGGCTGCCCGTCGTGTACGACGCGAGCGGGGAAGCAAGAAAAAGAATCGCGCGCGCGGCTTCGGTCGGAAGCCCCAGGCGACCCAGCGGGATGTGTTTGTTCTTCGCGAGCTGCCCGCTCCATGCGGCCCAGTCTTGCGACTTGTCTTCGCGCGCCTCGAAGCGGCGGCGCCATTGGCCCGACTCGACCAGGCCGATCAGGATGCCGTTGACGCGCACGCCCTGCGGAGCGAATTCAGTGGCCATGGAGCGCACGAGGTTCAGCAGGCCGGCGCGCGCGGCCGAGGTGGCAACCATGTGCGGCTCCGGCTGGCGCGCCAGCAGCGAGTTCGCGCAGACGATGGAAGCATCGCCCAGCACCGCGCGCTGCGCCGCGAGCTGCGGCAGGAAGGCGCGCGTGGGGTTGATGACGGAGAAGAACTTCAGGTTGAGCTCTTCGGTCCAGGCCGCATCGTCGGTGTCGGCGAAGGTGGAGACGCGGCCCTGCCCTGCGTTGTTGACCAGCATCGATGCCGGGCCGAGCGCGGCTTCGCTGGCGGCGGCGAAGGAGCGGACCGAGGCACCGTCGAGCACGTCGCATGGCTGGGCGAAGAGCTTGGCGTTCGGGTACCGCGCGTGCAGGTCGGTCACGGCGTCGTCGAGCCGCTCTGCGTTGCGGCTGCACAGCGCGACGGATGCGCCGCAGCCGAGCAGCAGTTCGACGGTGGCCAGGCCGATGCCCGACGAACCGCCCGTGACCACGGCCACGCGGCCGACCAGCGCCTTGGCTGCAAAGAAGGAGGAAGTCTGCTGTGCCATGACTGTCATGCGCTGCGAAGCGGCACCACCTTGGCGGCGCGCGCTGGGGAGTAATTCAGCAAGCCCGAGATCTCGTCGGCCGTGCCGCGCACGCGCAGCACCATCTCGTCCATGCGGCTTTCTTCGATGTGGTCCGAGGTGATGGTGGCGCCCAGCGCCGCCACGATGTGGCCGCTGTGGTCACGCACCGGCGCAGCGATGCTGGAGATGTTCGACTCGAAGAAGCCCTCGCCCAGCACATAGCCGCGCTGGCGGTCGGCCTGCACCATGTCGAAGAGTTCGTTCACGGTCTTGGGCGTGCTCGGCGAGAAGGTTTCGAGCTTGTCCTCGGGGTAGAGCGCGCGCAGCTGCGGCAGCGTGAGGTCTTCGAGCAGGATGCGGCCGAGCACGGTGGCATGGGCCGGCAGACGCGTGCCGACGGTGACCGAGCTGGCAAAGGGCGTGGGCGGTGCGACCTTGGCAACGTAGACGATGGAGCGGCCATCGCGCACCACCAGGTTGCAGGGCGTGCGCAGTTCGTCGCACAGGCGGTTGAGCAGCGGTGTGCCGAGCTGCGTGAGTTCCAGCGAGGCGAGGTATTCGAAGCCCAGGCGCAGCACGGCCAGGCCCAGGCGGTAGTCGCGCCCGCCCTCGGCGCGCTCGAGGAAACCCATGTTCTCAAGCGTGGTGAGCAGGCGGAAAACGGTGGAGCGCGGCAGGTCGAAGCGGCGGGCCAGTTCGGGGGCGGAGAGCGTGCGGCTTTCGCGGCTGAACTCGCACAACACGCGCAAGCCGCGCTCCAGCGCGGGCACGTTGTAGCGGTCGGCGCCCTCTTCCATCGTCTCGTTGTCGTTGTTGGCCATGCCTCTTTTTCCTTCCTTGGATGTCTTGTGTTTGTGTTGCGGTCAGCTGGCGAGCGATTCGCGCAGCAGTGCGGCGACGGCCTGCGGTTGTTCCACATAGCCGGCGTGGCCCGCATCGTCCACCAATTCAAGCGACACGCCGCACTGGCGCGCGACTTCTTCGCAGGCGGCCGGAGGCGTGACCACGTCGAGCGCGCCGCAGGCCACGCGTACGGGCATGGGCGGCGGCAGGTCGGCCAGCAGGTCGGCGTTGCACAGCAGCTCGACGGCCTGGCGATAGCCGCGGTCGTTCAGCCGGGCCATGTTCCAGCGCACCCATTGGCGGGCGTGGTCGCTGGCCTTGTCGGAGACGAGCCGGCCCGCGCGCTTCGCGGCCATGCCGGCGATGCCGAGTTCGTCGAGCGTGACGAGGCGTTCGGTGCGCACCTTGGCACGAGCCTCCGCGCGGGACGGAGCGCCGTAGCCGATCGCCGGGCTGACGAGCACGAGTCGGCGGATGCGCGAATCGGTGCGTGCGGCCGACGCAGCGGTGATCGCGCCGAGCGAATGGCCAACCAGCACGCACGACTCGATGCCGAGTGCATCGAGCAAGGCGCTGAGACATGCCGCGTAGTCGGCTGCGGTCGGCGCGGCGGCTTCGAGCGGCGTCGATTCGCCGTAACCCGGAGCGTCCCACGCAACCACGCGGGCCTGCGACGCGAGCAGCGCGGCGGTGTCGATCCACGACGCCGCGCCCGAGCCGATGCCGTGCAGGCACACGACGACCGGGCCCTGGCCGCATTCGCGCACCGACACCACGGCCCCACCGGCGACCGCGACATTGCGGGCCGGAAAGCGTGCGTCGAGCCGCGCCAGCTCGGAGGCCGGCAGCGTCAGCGCGTCGGTGGCGATGGCGTCGTTCATGGCTTGTTCGCTCAGCGCTTGATCTTTGCGAGGGGGTGATCGGCCGGGTACGTCGGCGTCACGGGCTTCTTCGCGCCGAGCATCACGCACATCAGCGCGTCTTCGTCGCCGATGTTGATCTCTTCGCGGTACACGCCGGGCGGCACCGAGATCAGGTCGCGGTCGGTCATGATGGTTTCGAAGCGCTCGCCGTCTTTCTCGATCACCACCTTGAGCTTGCCGCGAATCAGGAAGAACACTTCTTCCACGTCGGTGTGCAAGTGCGGCGGGCCTTCGTGGCCGGCCGGGATGACCATGGTCGAGAAGGTGAAGTGCTCGGCGGGCACGGTGTTGACGTCTTTCGCGACGCCGGTGCCGCCCGTGCCCACGTAGCGCATCTGCGCGCGGCGGAACTTGGGGTCGAAGTCGGACTGGAACTTCAGCGCGTCCCAGTCGTACTTGCGGGTTTCGTAGCGCGCGATGCGGGTGTTCATCCACTCCGCGAGGCTGGTGCCTTCGGGCTGTGCCAGGCTGTTGGTGCCGGCTTCGTTGATCTTCTGCTGTTCGGACAGATCGCTCATCGGGTGTACTCCTTGGTCGGAAAAATTCAGTGCATCGCGAAGCCGCCGTTGACGGCCAGCAGCTGGCCCGTCACGAAGCGCGCGAGGCCGGAAAGCAGGAACAGGGTCGCGCCGCACACGTCGGCGGCTTGCTGCTCGCGGGGAATGGCGCGGCCTTCGAGGTACTTCTGGTGGCGCGCCATCGGCACGTATTCGGTGGCCTCGACCAGCGTGAGGCCGGGCGCGACGGCGTTGACGGTGATGTTGTCGCCGCCCCACTCGCGCGCCAGCGAGCGCGTCATGGAAATGACGGCGCCCTTGCTCGATGCGTAGGCCAGCAGGTTGGGCGCGCCCCACAGCGCCGTGTCGGACGCGAGGTTGACGATGGCGCCGCGGCCGCTTTCGGCCAGCGCGCTGCGGCAGGCGCGGCCCATGAGCCAGCTGCCGCGCACGTTGACGTTCATCACGCGGTCCCACATGTCGATTTCGAGCTGGTGCGCGTCGCGGCCGCCCGAATTGGTAATTGCGGCGTTGTTGACGAGGCCGTCGAGTCCGCCGAGCAGGCGGATGGCTTCGTCGGCGCAGGCCACGATGGAGCCGGGGTTCGACAGGTCGACCGGCAATGCGTGGGCTGTGTGGCCCGCTTCGCGCAGCGCCTTCGCCTCGGTCTCGGCCAGTTCGCCCAGGATGTCTGCCAGCACCACGCTCGCACCTGCCGCGGCAATGCACTGCGCGAAGGCAAGGCCCAGGCCGCGCGCGCCGCCGGTCACGAGGATGCGGCGGCCGGCCAGCAGGTTGGCCGGCAGTTCGGCCAGCAGTGCCTGCAGGCTCGATGGATCGGGAATGGCTTTGAGTTCGGTCATGGGGATGCGGGCTTCAGTCGGTTCAGTCGGCCTGGATGCCGAGCTCCTTGATGACCTTGCCGAAGCGCGTGTAGTCGGCGGCGTTGGTCTTGCCGAGCACGTCGGCGTCGCCGCCCACGGGTGTGGTGCCGAGCACCGCCATGCGCGCAACGATCTCGGGCATCTTCAGGATTTCGTTGAAGTGGCCGTTGAGCGTCTTCACGATTTCGGGCGGCAGGTTGCGCGGGCCCCAGAGGCCGTTCCAGGCCGTCACTTCGACGTCCTTGTAGCCCTGCTCGGCCAGCGTCGGCACGTTGGGCGCAAGCGGTGAGCGCTGGGCCGAGGCCACGGCCAGCGGGCGCAGCTTGCCGTTGGCGAAGTACGGCGACACCGGGCCGAGCGTGATGAAGGTGACGGGCACGTGGCCGCCGAGCACGTCGTTGACGGCGGGCGCCACGCCCTTGTACGGCACGTGCGCGAGGCTAGTGCCCGAGGCGCGGGCGAACATCTCGCCGAGGATGTGCATCGGCGAGCCGCTGCCCGGGCTCGCATAGCTCAGCGACTTGCCGCCCTTTGCTGCTGTCACGGCGTCCCTCAGCCCGGCGAAGCCGCTGCCGCCGCTGGCCACGAGGAACAGCGGCTGGCTGCCCGTCTGCACGATGGGCGTGAAGCCGTTCAACACGTCGTAGCCCGACGAGCCATTCGTCTTCAGCACCAGCTGCGCGATGGAGAAGGTGCTGGGCGCGAGCAGCAGCGTATAGCCGTCGGGCGCTGCCTTCGACACGTAGGCGCTGCCGATGATGCCGCTGGCGCCGGGGCGGTTGTCGACCACCACGGGCTGGCTGACGCGCGTCGAGAGCTTTTCGGCGAAGAGCCGCGCCAGCGCGTCGGTGTCGCCACCGGCCGGATAGGCAACGACCAACGTGATCGGCTTGCTCGGGTAGCTGTCTGCCCAGGCGAGTCCGGTGGCGCAAGCGGCGGCCAGGGAAATGGCAGCGGCGATGGCATGGCGGCGTGTCTGTTTCATCGGGTCCGTGTGATCGTGGTTTTGTTTCACTAAAGAAACAACGATTTATTAATGGAACGCCGTGAGAATACCGAGGAAGACAACTTCGTGACTAAGTAGAAACCCTGATTTTTGTGACTCAACGAAAACAGGGCGGCCTTTTCGGGCCGCCCTGCGGGGGTGGGAGCGTCGGGCTCTTCAGCCGCCGTAGCGCGCCACGGTGAGGCCTTCCATGTCGATCTCGGGCGCCTTGCCCGCAATCAGGTCGGCCATCACACGGCCGGTGCCTGCCGCCATGGTCCAGCCGAGGGTGCCGTGGCCGGTGCTGAGCATCAGGTTGGGAATGCGGGTGGCGCCGATCACGGGCGTGCCGTCGGGCGTCATCGGGCGCAGGCCGGTCCAGAAGGAGGCGTCGCGCACATTGCCGCCCTTGGGGAACAGGTCGGTCACGACGTGTTCGAGTGTGTCGCGACGGCGCTCATTGAGCTGCAGGTCGAAGCCCGAGAGCTGGGCGGTGCCACCCACGCGGATGCGATCGCCGAGACGCGTGACCGCCACCTTGAAGGTCTCGTCCATCACGGTCGATTCGGGTGCGCCGCCAGCGTCGGTGATGGGCACGGTGATCGAGAAGCCCTTGACCGGATACACCGGCAGCCAAATGCCCAGCGGCTTCACCAGCGCGGGCGAATAGCTGCCCAGCGCAACCACGTAGCGCTCTGCGGTGAAGCTGCCGGCATCGGTGCGCACTGCCGTCACGCCCTTGGCTGCATCGTGTTCGATGGCCTGGATGTTGATGCCGAACCTGAACTTCACGCCCTCGGCTTCCGCCAGCTTGGCCAGCGCCTGCGTGAACTTGAAGCAGTCGCCAGTCTCGTCACCGGGCAGGCGCAGGCCACCGACGAATTTGTCTTTCACGGCCGCGAGCGCGGGCTCGTACTGCACGCAGCCTTCGCGGTCGAGCACCTGGTACGGCACGCCGGAAGCCTTGAGCACTTCGACATCCTTCGAGGTGCCGTCGAGCTGCTGCTGCGTGCGAAAGAGTTGCAGCGTGCCCTGCATGCGCTCGTCGTAGGCGATGCCGGTGTCGGCGCGCAGTGCCTTCAGGCAGTCGCGGCTGTATTCGGCGAGCCGCACCATGCGGCCCTTGTTGATCTCGTAGCGCGCCTGCGTGCAGTTGCGCAGCATCGACAGGCCCCAGCGCCACATGGCCGGATCGAGCATGGGCTTGATGACCAGCGGGCTGTGCTGCATGAGCATCCACTTGATGGCCTTGACCGGCACGCCGGGCCCGGCCCACGGCGCCGAGTAGCCGGGCGAGACTTCACCCGCGTTGCCGAAGCTGGTTTCGAGCGCGGGCGCCGGCTGGCGCTCCAGCACCGTCACCTCGTGCCCGGCGCGCGCCAGGTAATACGCCACCGAGGTGCCGATGACACCGCTGCCGAGAATCAAGACCTGCATGAGAACAACCCTTTGAAAGCTGCTGCAACGCAGCCGAGGGTACAGGCTAAGCGCTACAGGCCGAGAGCATCCTGCAATTGCCGTGCCGTCCAGCGCTTGGGCTGGTGCGGCCAGGCATCGAGCAGCGCGACCATGCGCGCGTTGCGCGGTGCGCTCAGGCCGTGCTCCTGCGCGAGGCGCACGACCTCGCCGCTGAGCGAATCGATCTCGGTGCGGCGGCCGAGCGCGAGGTCGTCGGCCATGCTGGAGCGCGCCTTGGCATCGATGCGCAGCATGCGTCCCGCGATGATGCGGAACAGCCAGTCGGGCAGGCGCAGCAGGCTGACCAGCCGATGCGCCGGAACGGCAGCCACCTGCGCCGGCGCAATGCCCGCGACGTTGAGAATGCCCAGCGCTTCCTCGATCAGCGACGCGAAGCAGCGGCGGTAGCCGCGCAGCATCAGCTCTTCGCGCAGGGGCAGGCCCGAGAGCGCGTTGACGGGGTTGTTGAGGTTGAGCATCAGCTTGCCCCACTGCACGGGCAGCAGGTCGGCATGCAGGTCGAGCGGCACGCCGGCGCGCTCGAACACGGGCAGCCACGGGCGTAGCGCCGCGTCGTCTTCCGCGGCCAGCCGGCCGGGGGTGCCGCGATGGAAGGCGCCAGGGCCGATCTCGGCCACGTTGTAGGGCACCATGCCGGCGCGCACATTGAGCGAAGGGCCGGTCTGCGATGCGGCCGCGCAATTGGAAATACCGTTCTGCAGCGAGACCACCGTGGTGCCCGCAGGCAACGCGAAAGCCAACTCGCCCGCCGCCGCAGCCGTGGCGCCACTCTTCACGCACAGGAGCACCAGCGAAGGCCTTGCACCCACGGGGACCTGCTCGCACAAGCGCAGCTTTTCGGCGGACAGCTTGCGCGTTGCGCCGTCCATGTCGGTGAGCGTCAGGCCGTGCTTGGCGAGCTTTTCGAGCACGCGCGGACGGCCGACGAAAGTGACGGGCACACCGGCCGCCGCGAGGCTGCCGCCTATGAAGCACCCGATGGTGCCCGCCCCCATCACAAGCACTTCACCGGGGGTAGCGTCGGGCATGAAGTGCTTGTTCCTGATGCGTGTCTGTCTGTCAGGCGCGTTCCGCGACCCAGGCCTGCACCGATTGCAGCGCGGCCGGAAGGCCCGCCGCATTGGTGCCGCCGGCCATGGCCATGTCGGCCTTGCCGCCGCCCTTGCCGCCGACCTGCTGGGCCACGAAGTTGACCAGCTCGCCGGCCTTGACCTTGCCCACGCTGTCGGCCGTGACGCCGGCTGCGATCTGCACCTTGTCGCCGTCGACTGCGGCCAGCACGATGGCGGCGGTCTTGAGCTTGTCCTTCAGCTTGTCCATGGTGTCGCGCAGCGTCTTGGCGTCGGCGCCGTCGAGCTTGGCGGCCAGCACCTTGATGCCCTTGACGTCCACCGCCTGCGACACGAGTTCGTCGCCCTTGGACGATGCGAGCTTGCCCTTGAGCGCACCCACTTCGCGCTCGAGCGCCCTCACCTGTTCCAGCACCTGCGTAAGCCGGCCTTGCAGCTCGGCGGCCGGCGACTTGAGCGTGGCGGCCACGCTGTGCACGGTCGATTCGAGGTCCTGCAGGTACGACAGCGCATTGGCGCCCGTGACGGCTTCGATGCGGCGCACACCAGCGGCCACGCCGCCTTCGCTGACGATCTTGAAGAGGCCGATGTCGCCCGTGCGGCCCACGTGGGTGCCGCCACACAGTTCGCGGCTGGTGCCGATGTCGAGCACGCGCACGGTCTCGCCGTACTTCTCGCCGAACAGCATCATCGCGCCGGTCTTCTGGGCCGACTCCATGTCCATCACGCGGGCGTGCGTCTCGGAGTTGGCGAGGATCTCGGCGTTGACGCGCTTCTCGATCTCGAGGATCTGCGCGTGCGTGACGGGTGCGTTGTGCGCGAAGTCGAAGCGCGTCTTGTCGGCGTCGACCAGCGAGCCCTTCTGCTGCACGTGATCGCCCAGCACTTCGCGCAGGGCCTTGTGCATCAGGTGGGTGACCGAGTGGTTGCGCATGGTGGCGGCGCGACGGGCGGTGTCGACCGCGGCCTTGACCGCGTCGCCGACCTTGAGCGTGCCCTGCGTCTGCGTGCCGTGATGGCCGAACACGTCGGCCTTGATCTTCTGTGTGTCTTCCACGCCGAACTGCACGCCTTCGGCAACGAGCACGCCCTGGTCGCCGACCTGGCCGCCGCTCTCCGAATAGAAAGGCGTGGTGTCGAGCACGACGATGCCGGGCTGGCCTTCCTTCAGCTCTTGCACGGCTGCGCCTTCGAAGTACAGCGCGACGACCTTGGCGCTTTCTTCCAGGTGGTCGTAGCCGGTGAAGGTGTTGCCCGCGCCGGCGTATTCGACGTTGCGGTCCATCTTGAACTTGCCGGCTGCGCGGCCCGCGGCCTTCTGCTTTTCCATGGCGGCATTGAAGCCCGCCTCGTCGACGCTCACGCCGCGCTCGCGGCATACGTCGGCCGACAGGTCGAGCGGAAAGCCGTAGGTGTCGTGCAGCTTGAAGGCCACTTCGCCCGGCAGCACCTTGGCGTCGCCGGCCAGGGCCGCATCGAGAATTTCCATGCCGTTGGCCAGCGTTTCGAAGAAGCGTTCTTCCTCGGCCTTCAGCGTGTCGATGATGCGCTTTTCGTCGGCCACAAGCTTCGGATATGCGTCGCCCATGAGCTTCACGAGGTCGGGCACGAGCTTATGGAAGAAGGGTTTCTTCTGGCCCAGCTTGTAGCCGTGGCGAATGGCGCGACGGATGATGCGACGCTGCACATAGCCGCGGCCTTCATTCGACGGGATCACGCCATCGGCCACCAGGAACGAGGTGGCGCGGATGTGGTCGGCGATCACCTTGAGCGAGTTGTTGGCCAGGTCTTGCGTGCCGGTTTCGCGGCCAGCGGCCTTGATGAGCGCATCGAAGATGTCGATTTCGTAGTTGCTGTGCACGTGCTGCAGGATCGCGGCCAGGCGCTCCAGGCCCATGCCGGTGTCGACGCAGGGTGCGGGCAGTTTCTTGACCGAGCCGTCGGGCTGCATGTCGAACTGCATGAACACGTTGTTCCAGATCTCGATGTAGCGGTCGCCGTCTTCGTCGGGGCTGCCGGGCGGGCCGCCGGGAATCTCGGGGCCGTGGTCGTAGAAGATTTCGGAGCACGGACCGCAGGGGCCCGTGTCGGCCATCATCCAGAAGTTGTCGGACATGTAGCGCCCGCCCTTGTTGTCGCCGATGCGCACGACGCGTTCTGGCGGCAGGCCGATTTCCTTGGTCCAGATGTCGTAGGCCTCGTCGTCCTCGATGTAGACGGTGGCCCAGAGCTTCTCGGCCGGCAGCTTGTAGACCTTGGTCAGCAGCTCGAAGGCCCAGGTGAGCGATTCGCGCTTGAAGTAGTCGCCGAAGCTCCAGTTGCCCAGCATCTCGAAGAAAGTGTGGTGGCGCGCGGTGTAGCCCACGTTCTCGAGGTCGTTGTGCTTGCCGCCGGCGCGCAGGCAGGCCTGGACCGAGGCGGCGCGCACGTAGTTGCGCTTGTCTTCGCCGAGGAACACGTCCTTGAACTGGACCATGCCCGAGTTGGTGAACATGAGCGTCGGGTCGTTGCCCGGCACCAGCGAGCTCGAGGCCACGACGGTGTGGCCCTTGGAGGCGAAGAAATCGAGAAAGGTCTTGCGGATGTCCGCGACCGTGAATGTGGGCTGGCTCATCTTTGGATTCGTCTTCTGTCGAGGGCGGCGCGGCGATGGCGACCCTCTTGTCGAACCCACTGCGGCGAACCGGCCTAACTGCTTGATTTGCTTGAACAAACGATTATAGGTTTGGCCATGGCGCCCGCGCCCGGATCGGGCCGCACCGGGAAAACTGCACGATCCGGACTCCGCGGCTAATATGTGACTTGGCGCAAAAAACGAGAACCAAATACGGTCTGCGCCATCCGTACTTGTACGGACAAAAGATCAAGGAGTTCGCATGGCAAGCCAAGAGGCGGAACAACACTGGCAGATCGAAGACCTGGATTTCTCGCGCATCGCGCTCGACAAGGTACGCCCGGACGAGAATCTCTTCTACCTGGTGACGTCCGCCTCCTTCATAGAGAGCGGCTCCGACCTCTACACGCAGAACCTGGTCGACTTCTTCCGGGGCGACGACGAAGTCACCGACTGGCTGTCGAACCACTGGGAGCAGGAAGAACTGCAGCACGGCAAGGCCCTGCGCGCCTACGTTCGCCACGTGTGGCCTGAGTTCGAATGGGACACCGCCTACCAGGGCTTCCTTGAGGAATACGCGACCTACTGCAAGGTAGAGCTGCTGGCGCCGACCCGCGCCCTCGAAATGACCGCCCGCTGCGTGGTCGAGACCGGCACCGCCACCTACTACCGCGCCATGGCCCGCAGCACCGACGAGCCCGTGCTGCAAGACCTGGCCACCCGCATCGCGACCGACGAGGTCAACCACTACAAGCACTTCTACCGCTTCTTCCGCCGCTATCGCGAGCAGGAAAAGCTGAGCCGCTTTCGCGTGATGGGCACCATCGGCCGCCGCACGCTCGAACTCAAGAGCGAGGACGCCGACTGCGCGATCCGCCATGTGGTGAAGGCGCGCTCGCCCGGCCGCGCCAGCGATACGGCCTACGTGGAGCGGCTGAGCGCGGACATGAACAGCACCATCCGCACGAACCTGAGCCCCGGCAACACGCTAAAGATGCTGATGCGGCCGCTGGAGCTGCCGGCGAAGGTGCAGGCGGTGATCCAGTACCCGATCAGGCAGTTCATGCAGCACGTGTTCCTGCGCTGAGGGATGGCTGGATAGATAGATGTGCGGGTTGTCGGCACCGCACAAAAAAAACCCAGCACAGGGCTGGGTTGAACCTCTTGAGTGCTGTCACGCACAGAGAACTCGCACTTCGAAGCGAGTCCGCAAAATCTAGGGCCTCATGCCCCGGCGCCTTGTCGGACAGGACCGACACTTCAGATCGATGGGTCTGATCAGGTGAGCGCCAGCGGTCTGCCAACCGCACAAAACTGCCAAATAGTTCACGTTTTAATAAGTGTCCTACGGCGACTGCCTGTTTCCGGCTGACACCGGCGTCCGGGGCGACCACAGACCATACCGATGCTGTCACGCAACAGGGCCGCATAAAAGAAGAGCTCTCTGTCAGTGCTTAGAGCCGGCCCACCAGGGTCACTCGGACCCGCTTCGGCGGGTATTTTTTTGGCGCGACGCCGCACAGACCGAGCCCACGCCCCGGCCCCCGCTGCTTTCAGTTCGCCGAGGTCAGCCCCGGCTTGCGGGTTCCGTCCAGCGAATACAGCTGCGGCCGGTCTTCCGCGGTGCCTTCCGCCACCAGCCCATGCGCCACCGCCTGCGGCTGGCGATAGAGCTCGTTCTCGAGGCGCCTGACGCGTTCGGCGTACATCCGGGCCAGGGCGCTGTGATGCTCTGCCGCCGCCTGATGCTCGATGCGCGCCATTTGCGCCTCTTCAAGAAGTGCCGCCGCGCGCCGGAGGTACGCGGTGTGATTCGGGCGAAACAAGAAGTCGAACGTCATTTCACGCTCCTTTCCGCAAGGGTGCGGAGGAGTGATGTTCCTCCGCGCCCGCCTTCAAGTCTGTCGGAGCACGCCTACCCTCGGGCTACCCATTTTTCCCTTGACTTGCCCATACCACACGGCCATGACACGTTGTTCCTTCTTGACGGGGACAACGTTGTGGAAAACTGTGTGCGCATCGCTCGAAAGCCTTGCCTGGCGTGGCCTGCAACGCGATGCCTGCGAAAGAGGCAGTGCCCGAAAAAAATTTCTGAGCGCCGTCGGCTGCTGCCGGATTACCCCATATCCGACCGCTTGCAATTGAAGACCGTGCCCGGATCGACCGCCCGCAGCACCGGCACCTTGCCCACGAACGTCACCCCGGCACTTATCAGACGCCACTCCCCCGCCTTGAACAGCTTGAAGAGGTTCGTGACTTCATCGCCTGCCGCGGGAATGGCATTGAAGACGTAGACCGGCTCGCCGCCCTGGGTATCGTCCATGCTCAGCAACTCGGCCCGCATCTTGCCCATGGTGTCCGCGTCCTTGGTCCTCTGGCGCACGATGTCCATGTTGACGGTACGAGAGTGCTCGTCGATCGAGATCCTGCGGATCCAGGGGGCTGGCCCCGCGCTGTTGTGGGCTGGCACGCATGCGATCGTTCCGGCTGCGGCCGAGCTTGCTGCCGCGGCGAAGAACAAGTGAAGGGCGAGGTGAGTGGGCTTGAGTTTCATGCTCGGTTGAGGCTCCTGGGTCGAAGGACATGCATCTATACTCCCGCCTGTCGTCGCTCGCAGGCATGCAGTCGGCGACTTGCCAGATGCGGGTGTAGTTCAATGGTAGAACGGCAGCTTCCCAAGCTTCATACGAGGGTTCGATTCCCTTCACCCGCTCCAATTCAGGGTCCGACGCGATCCTAGAGATTCTCGAGAAGCCGTTTCAAATCCACGGCTTCCAAAAAACTCCGTTCTGAACAGTCCGACGACCCCCTGCGGTATTTCGTCTGTAGCAGACACAACTTCAGCTGCATTCAAGCGCCCCCGCGCCGCAACCCATGCGCAATGCGTGCGGCAGACAGTGATGACTTCTCAACCTACCTTGACGAAGAACACATCATGAATCGACGCTCTTTCGCAGCCATCCTCGCAGCCGGTGCCGCCGCATCTGCCCTCTCCGGCCCAAGCATCGCGCAAGCGGCCACCAAGACTTCGAAGATCCCCGGCGCGGCCACCGCCTCGGGCATCCGGAACGTGGTGCTGGTTCACGGCGCCTATGCGGACGGCTCCTGCTGGACCGAAGTGATTGCCCGGCTGCAGAAAGCGGGACTGAACGCCACCGCTGTCCAGAACCCCCTGACCTCGCTCGCGGACGATGTCGAAGCCACGCGCCGCATCCTCGCGCTGCAGGACGGCCCGACAGTCCTCGTCGGCCATTCGTGGGCCGGGATGGTGATCAGCGAGGCGGGAGTCGACGACAAGGTTGCCGCGCTCGTCTACGTGGCCGCACGCGCCCCCGATGCCGGCGAAGACTATGGCGCCCTGGCCGCGAAATTCCCCACCCCGCCCGCGAGCGCCGGCCTTGTCAAGGCGAACGGTTTTGCCCAGTTGAGCGAAGAAGCCTTTCTTCGCGACTTTGCGGGCGATCTCGATCCGGCCAAGGCGCGCGTGCTCTACGCGGTGCAGGGGCGCATCTCCGACACGCTGTTTGCGTCGCGCACGACGCAGGCCGCCTGGCGCTCCAAGCCGTCGTGGTATGCCGTGTCGACCAACGACCGGACGATCTCGCCGGACATGGAGCGATTCCTCGCGAAGCGGATGAACGCGAAGACGATCGAACTGCCCGCGAGCCACCTCTCGCTGATTTCCCATCCCGACGAAATCTCGCACCTGATCCTGGAGGCTGCGCGGAGCAATGCTTGAAGTGAAAGCGCCGGACTTCAGGAGCCATCGCCAATCAGGCGGGACATGCATTCGGCCAGCTCCTGAAGGCCCAGCGGCTTGTGCAACAGCACCGACACGCCCGCGCTGCGGGCGCGCTGCTCCAGCGAGACGTTGACGTTGCCACTCATCAGCGCCACCGGCAGCGCCGGGCGCTGCGCCAGCAGCCGCCGCGCGAGCTCGCTGCCCGGCATGCCCGGCAGCATCTCGTCGGTGAGCACGGCGTCGAAACGTTGCGGGTCGGCCTCGAACGCGGCCAGCGCGCGCTCGCTGGTGCCGAAACCCACCGGCTCGTAGCCCAGGCTCGCAAGAATCTCTTCGGCCAGTTCCAGCAGCGGCTGCTCGTCGTCCACGACCATCACGACCTCGCCGTTGCCGCGCGGGCAGCCTTTCACGGTGTCCAGCGGCGCCTGCTCCGGCCCGCCGTCCATCGCCTGGCCCTGGAGAACCGGCAACCACACCGACACTACCGTCGGCCGGCCGCTGCCGGTTGTCACGTCGATGGCACCGCCAAGGTCAGCCACGATGCCGTGCACCACCGACAGGCCCAGCCCGGTGCCCTCGCCGACCTTCTTGGTGGTGAAGAACGGATCGAACATGCGCTGCAACACCTCGGGCGGAATGCCGGGGCCGGTGTCGCCCACCTCGAGGCAGACATACGAACCGGCCGCAATGTCGCCGTGCAGCAGCGCGCGCTTCTGCTCAACGTCCACGCGGTCGAGCCGCAGGCTCACCACGCCCTGCTCGCCCATGGCCTGCACGGCGTTCGTGCAGAGGTTCATCACCACCTGGTAGAGCTGCGTGCCGTCGCCCATCACGGCTGCGCTGCCGGACTGCAGCCGAGCATCCACGCGCAGGCCCGGCGGCAGCGTGGGCGTGAGCATCGATATCACTTCTTCGACCAGCGCCTGCATGTTGACCGGCACGCGCTCGGCAATGCCGCTGCGGCTGAAATCGAGAATCCGCCGCACCAGCAAACGCGCGCGTGCGCCTGCCTGCATCACGCGGTCGATGTGTCGGCGCATCGCGCTGCCGGCCGGAGCCTGCTGCTGCGCCATCTCGCCGAAGCCCAGAATGGCGCCCAGGATGTTGTTGAAGTCGTGCGCGATGCCGCCCGACAACGTGCCGAGAGCTTCGAGCCGCTGGGTCTGCTGCAGGCGTGTTTCGAGCCTGGCCTTGTCGGCCTCGGCGAGCTTGCGGGCGCTGACGTCGGTCGCTGCGCCGAACAGCCGCAGCGCCGCGCCAGCCTCGTCTCGCACGCAGCGTCCGCGGGCATGGATCCAGCGCCAGTTGCCATCGGCATGGCGCACGCGGTATTCGAGTTCGATGGCGTGCGTGCGCCCAGCCAGGTGGTCTTCGATGGCCTGCCTGGCGTGCGGGGCGTCGTCGGGGTGCAGTTGCACATGGCGCAGCACGTCGGCCGGAGTGCCCAGAGGCACCGACGCATCGACGCCGTGCAGTGCCCGCCACTTGTCGGAAACGAACACCGTGTTGTGCGCGAAGTTCCATTCGGCATGGCCTTCGTTCGCAGCCTCCATGGCCATTGCGTAGCGCTCTTCGCTCTGGCGCAGCGCCTGCTCGCCGCTCTCCTGCCGGCGCAACTGGCGCAGCAGGCCGACGATGGTGAGCACCACCAGCAGGATCAGCAGCACCGTGCGGATGCCTGAGCTCAACATCTCGTCGTACCAGGGCCGCAGCGCATAGTCCTCGTCGCGCATGATGGCCAGGATCAGCGGCCGCTTGCCCACGTCCACCGCCGAGATCAGCTTGCGCCGCCCGTCGATGGGGTCGACGGCGTGCGCCACCACGCCCCTTTCCTTCAGCGCCGCGAGTCCGGGAAAGCTCTGCTGCCTCTTCGGGTCATCGGCGCCCGGCTGCCGCACGATCAGCGTGCCGTCGTTCAGCGTCAGCAGCAGCGAACTGCGCTCGCCGAGCCGGATGGCGGAATACATGCCTTCGAGGTGCTGCAGCGTGACGATGGCCGTGACGACGCCGGCGAACGATCCGTCCGGCCGGTCGATGCGACGCGACACCACCAGGCCCGCCAGCCCTTCGGTGCGGGTGAGCATCGGTTTGCTGATGAAAAGGCCCACGCCCCGCGCATCGCGCTGTGCGGTGAAGTAAGGCCGGTCGGACACATCGGCGAGCGGAGTGCCCGTGTCGCGCGAGCGGTATTGCTGCATGCCTTGCGCGTCGATGACCGTCAGCACATTCACCTGCGGCACGCCCACGGTGCGCGAGGCCAGTGCGGCCGATACGGCCTGCGGGTCGAGGCGTGCACCGCCCGCCTCGTACCAGCTTGCAGCGTCGCGCAGCACCACGTCGACCGCCTGCAGGCTGCGCAGCGATTGCTCGGCCAGCGCCTTGCTCAGGTTGCCGAGCTCGCGCTCGTTGGCCATCATGATCTGCTGGTGCAGGCGCCATCCGTCGTAGCCCGCGGAGCCGATGCAGGCGACGATCAGCAGCGCACCGACGGCGACGATGCGGTGGCGCAGGCGGTCTGCAGCCTTCATGCCGTTCAACGCGCCACGCTGATCGCCGTGGCCACGGCGTCGAGCAACTCGCCACGCGCACAGGGCTTGGCAACCAGGCGCCTCAGTCCCAGGGCACGCGCCGCATGGGAGTCGCCGTGCAGGCTGCGGCCCAACTGGGTGGACAGGCCGATGAGCACGGAATGCGGATACCGGGTGCGCACCGCATGCACGGTCTGCGCGCCGCGTGAGCGGAAGTCGGGCACGTCGACGATCACGAGGTCGACGCCCAAAGCCGGTGCGGCACTCTGCAGGGAGAGGCCACGCACGGCATAGCCTTCACCCCGCAGCCACTCGCAAATCAGCGTTCGCATGGCGCTATCTTCCTCGATCACGACGACGGTCAGCATGGTCAGTCAAACACGGGCGGTTGTTGCGGGCCGCACCCATTGCGGCCATGAGTTCATTGGCGCCTTCGTGGATGCCGCCGTCATGTCGGCCGTGGGGCGAGCATTTCATCTGTAACCCGGCCGTACGCCGGGCGCAGCGAAGTTGCATTACCCTTCGCCCCCATGAGCTCCAGCCACCACATCCTCGTCGTCGATGACGATCCGGCCATTCGGGAGCTGATGGCCGAGTACCTCACCGAGAACGAGCTGCGCGTGACCACGGCGGTCTCGGGCGCCGAGATGAGAAAGGCGCTGCAGGAGTCGGTCATCGACCTGGTGGTGCTCGATCTGCGGCTTGGCGGCGAAGACGGCATGCACCTGGCCCGCCACCTGCGCGAGACCAGCACCATTCCCGTCATCATCGTGACCGGCAAGCGCGACGAGGCCGATCGCGTGATGGGCCTGGAGATCGCGGCCGACGACTACATCACCAAGCCCTTCAGCAACCGCGAGCTGCTCGCCCGCATCCGCGCGGTGTTGCGGCGCTACCAGGTGCAGCGCGACGCCGCTGCCACCGCGCCGGTCAAGGGCACGGAGCGCCGGGCCTATCGCTTCGCAGGCTGGGAGCTCAACGTGCTGGTGCGCCGCCTCACCGCGCCGGACGGCCGGAGGGTGGAGCTGAGCAACGGCGAATTCAACCTGCTGCTGGCACTGTGCGAGGCGCCGCAGCGCGTGCTCTCGCGCGACCAGTTGCTCGAACTCTCGCGCCTGCACGGCGCCGAGGTGTACGACCGGTCGATCGACGTGCAGATCCTGCGACTGCGGCGCAAGATCGAAATCGACGCCTCGGCGCCGCAATTCATTCGCACCGAACGTGGGGCGGGCTACGTGTTCGATACCCAGGTCGACGCGCTGAGCTGAAGGCCGGCGCGTCGACCCTGCGCTCACTGCGCCGGAGTCTGCGGCGCGGCCATTGCGACAGCGCTGTTCGGGGCCGCGACATTGCCACCGTGCGCAAGGTAGAACGAGCCGCTGTCCTGGCCATAGAGCGCGTCGAAGTGACCGCTCTTCTCGGCCGCGGCCAGCTCCGACTTGACCTCGTCGCGCGATTCGGTCGACTTGAAGTTGCGCGCCAGGTAGGCCGAGCCGCTGTCGGTGGCGCTCAGCACGCCGAGCGAGCCGTCCGCCTTGGCCTGTGCCAGTTCGGCCGTTACTTCCGAGCGCGATTCACTCGGCTGGAAGTGGCGCGACAGATAGGCCGAGCCGCTGTCTTCACCCGTCAGCGCAGCGAGTTGTCCGCTGGACTGGGCGGCCTTCAGCTGCGCCACGACTTCGGCGCGGGTCAGGCTTTGTGCCGAGGCACCGCCGGCGGCGGCAAGCATCACGACCGCGGCAAGAGCAGACATGGCGGCATTGAGTTTCTTCATGATCGATTCCTTCTTGCGCATCTGAAAAAATGGAAGAGGTCGCGCCGGCAGACACGCATCCGGCAAGCCCCGAGTCAACACCTGGGTGATCCAGGCACCGGTAGCGGTGCTCGTCTCGGGTTCGACTTTGCGAGGCGTGAGTTGCGTTCGAATTACGCGTACGCCATCCCGGATTCAGATGACGCGGGAATGATTTCAGATGAAACGCGGCGCAATGCCCGAGGCGGATGTAGCAAAACTGCCTCCATCCGGCCTGCGCAATCACGTAGCATCCCGGCCATGAGCTACACCGTGAAACTGGTCGATTTCCCCGACGCCCCGGCCGACGTCATCGCCACTGCGGAGTCGCGCTTCCGCCGCGAACTCGACAAGCTGCTAGGCGAGAGCGTCGAAGCCGCGCTGAAGGCATTCGAGAACGCCAGCGAGTCCAGCGCCGACGAACTCAGCAAGGACGAGCTCGCGCTGGCCGCCACCTGGGCCAAGGCCTACGAAACCGCCAAGACTGCCGGCTTTCGCGCACTCGGCGAAGCCGACGAGGCCTACTTCGAGATCCGCCTCGACTGACCTGCCCGTTCTTTCCCCTCGACTCCAGGACCAGCCCATGAAACTGCTGTTCGCCCTGCTTCTCTGCGCCCTGCTCTGCGCCTGCGCGAGCGCACCGAACACGGCGCCGGCCGCAGGAACAACGGCAGCAACGCCGCCCGCCGCCGAGTCGGCACCGGCCCCGCCCACGGGCGTGCAGTGGCGCTACATCAACTCCAAGTCTTACGAGGCACTGAATGCGGGCCTCGGCAACAGTCACCGCTTCGAGAGCAGCGTCGGCTGGATCGATGTCTACGTGTACGACATGAAGCGCGCCTGGCAACCAGGCGTGGACGACCCGCAATTCGACGAGCACTTCAAGAGCACCATCGCCGAGGTGCAGCGAGCCACCGCCCAGGGCATGTACGCAAGCGCCAGGATCGGCCCCACACGCGACGTGCGCATCGAAGGGCTGACCTTCCGCACGGTCTCGTTCCGCCTCGTGCATGCAAAGGACGCCAAGGCCTACGACTCGTTCACCTACCTCGCGGTGCGCAACGGCAAGCTGCTGAAGTACCGCATGTCCTTCAACGCGCCGGCCCCTGCCAACGTGGAAGCCATTGCGCGCGAGTTCATCGAACGCAATGTGCGCACCGGCCCCGACACGCCAGTCGGCACGCGCCAGCTACGCAGCACCTGAAGGGCGCAGCGGCAAGACGCCTTCTGCCTTGTAGCCGCGCAAGCCGCCAAGATCGAGCACCGTCAGCCCGCGCTTTTCGAGGCGGATGAGTCCTAACGCCTGAAAGCGCTGCAGCGCAACATTCACGCGCTGCCTCGATACGTTCGCGAGCAATCCGATCTCTGTCTGCCCCACTTCCAGGAAGCGCGGCGCATCGGGATACAGATCAGGATTGAACAGGCTCGCCAGGCAGTTCGCGACCCGCGCGTCGGTGTCGAGCAGGCGCTCATGCTCCAGCGCGCCGATGAAGAGACTGAGCCGCGCGTTGAGCAGTTCCTGCAGATAGTGGTTAAACGGCACGCTGGTGCCGCGCAGCCATTCGAAGGTGCGCCGGGGCATCAGCGCCACGCGCGTGGGTCGCAACGCGAACACGTCGTAGCGGCGCGCCTCGTGCTTGAACAATGAGCCTTCGCCGAACCACACGCCGGCCGATACGCCCGTGAGTGTCGAGACCCGTCCGTCTTCGGATGCGACCGACATCTTTGCGAAGCCATCGATCAGCGCCATCCAGTGCTCGACCGGCTCGCCGGCGCGCGCAATGCAGCCGCCGCGCGCGAACTGCCGTTCCTGCATGCTGCCGAGCACATGTTCGAGGTCAGCCGGCGACAGGGCCGACGCCCATTTGGAACGCCGTACCGTCTCTTCCAGCACCTGCGCAGCGGAGGAAGAAGAAAAAGGCTCGCTGGGTGAATCAGGGATTACCTGTAGCAATTCGCGCGTCATGTGTCGTCGCAACGACCGCGCCCCGGAACGTCCATTCGTATTCTTTCAAGACATACAACACAGGAGACGTCCATGTTCGCTACACCCCGTCGCCCGCACAAGCGGGTTTTTCCGTGGCCGCGCCGGCCCCGCGCCCTTGCCGCGGGTCTCGCCATGGCAGGAGCTCTGCTCGTCGCGGGATGCGGCGGAGGCTCCGACGGCGGATCGGGGTTTTCGTTCATTCCCGGCGCCAGCCCACCGCCCACGACGCAGACGCCGGCCGCGTTCCAGGTGAAGACGCTCTCGTCGTCGCCCGACATGGTCAGCGGCGGCGACTCGCTGATCGAAATCACCGCACCCGTTGGCGTGGCGCTTGACAAGGTTCGCGTAAGCCTGAACGGCAAGGACGTGAGTTCGCAGGTGCCGGTGGCCGACAGCACGGCCCGCGTACTGCGCGGCCTCGTCACCGGGCTCACGACGGACGCTTCCAGCACCACGGGCAGCACCAATACGCTGGTGGTCAGCAACGCCGACAACACTGCGCAGCGCACCGAGACGAAGCTGGTCAACTACCCCATCACCGGGCCCATTCTTTCGGGCCCGCACATCTCGCCTTATGAATGCCGCACGGTGCAGAACGGCCTGGGTTCGCCGCTCGACGCCGACTGCTCGGCCGCGACGCAGGTGGTCTGGTACTACCGCAGCACCTCCAATACTTTCAAACCGCTTTCAGACCCCACGGGCACGCGCCCCGCTGACCTCGCGACCACCACCACCAACGACGGCAACACCGTGCCCTACATCGTGCGTGTGGAGTCGGGCACCATCAACCGCGGCGTGTACCGGCTCGCGGTGCTCGACAACCCAACCAAGGACGCACCCGCCACCTGGAAGCCCGGCGCGGGCTGGAACAAGAAGCTCGTCGTGTACTTCGACTGCTGCGGCTCCGCCCAGTACAACCAGGGCGTGCATCCCATCGAGACGATCCTCGGCGATGTGGGCCACATCCAGCTGTCGCGCGGCTTCGCCTTCATGAACTCGACCGAACTCTGGAACAACCAGCACGCCAACCCGCACCTGCAGGGCGAGACGCTGATGATGCTGAAGGAGCACGTCATCGAAGAATTCGGCGCCGTGCCCAAGTGGACGGTCGGCTTCGGCGGCTCGGGCGGCGCCATCCAGCAATACCTGATCGCGCAGCTCTACCCGGGCCTGCTCGACGGCATTCAGCCCATCGTGTCCTTCCCCGAGACGCTGATGCCCGAGGTGATGGAGTGCCGGCTGCTCAACAACGTCTACAAGCTTGACACCACCACCTGGACCACGGCCAAGCAGAACGCGGTGAACGGCTTCAACACCAACACCTGCACGAGCTGGGACCTGTCCTTCGCGAGCATCATCAAGTCCGACAACGCCGTGGGCTGCGGCTTTCTCGAACCGGCCAACGTGTCGAACGTGTTCAACCGCACGACCAACCCCAACGGCATCCGCTGCGACCTGTTCCAGACCAACGTGAACCTGCTCGGCAAGCGCGCCGGCACGCAGGAGGCGCGTCGCCCCATCGACAACGTCGGCGTGCAGTACGGCCTGGCCGCGATGAACAGCGGCGCGATCTCGGTGACGGAGTTTCTCGATCTGAACGAGAAGGTCGGAGGCTACGACGGCGACGGCAACACGCAGGCCGCGCGCTCCGTGGCAGACCCCGATGCGCTGAAGCTCACCTACGCGGGCGGCTTCAAGAACAGCTTCAAGGGGCCGGGCCTTGCGAACATTCCGATCGTCACGCAGCGCGGCAATGCCGATGTCGTGGGCGACATCCACGACACGATGCAGGACCTGATCATCCGGGCCCGCCTGCAGCGCGCCAACGGCCGCAGCGACAACCAGATCATCTGGACGCTGGGATCGAAGTCGCCCGTCGACTACATGTCGGCCTCGCTCGACCTCATCAACAAGTGGCTGGACAACATGGCCGCCGACACGGCTGCACCGTCCATCGACAAGGTGGTGCGCAACAAGCCCGTTGGCGCGAACGATGCCTGCTGGGACGCGAGCGGCACGCGCATCGACGAAGCCGCGTCGACCAATCCGGCGGCCAGCTGCAACGTGGTGTACCCGCGCTTCAGCACGCCGCGCCTCGTTGCCGGAACGCCGCTGGTGAACGACGTGCTCAAGTGCCAGCTGAAGCCGGTGAATGCGGCTGACTACTCGGTGACCATTGCGGGCGCCGACCTGGCGCGCCTGCAGACCATCTTCCCGAGCGGCGTGTGCGACTGGAGCAAGCCGGGCGCGGGCCAGGAGGCGCTGCGGGGCACCTTCTTGCGGCTGCCGCTGAACTAGCGCGTAACCGGGCGGGAGGCGCCCGGCAGCTTCGCCACCCGCTCGGCCAGGAAGTCAACCAGCACGCGCACGCGCAGCGGCTGGTGGCGGCGCGGGGCATACAGCAGGTGCACCTCCTGCGCCGGGCCGGTGTGGCGGCCGAGCAGGCGCACCAGTCGGCCTTGTTCGAGCAGGTCGGCCACCATCCAGGTGGGCTGCAACGAGATGCCGGCGCCGCCGAGCACGCTGTCGAGCAGAGCCACCGCGTTGTTCACCCGATAGCGGCTGCGCACCGGCACGGTGACGGGGCCATCGGGGCCTTGCAGCAGCACGCCGTCGTCGCCCGCCGCATAGCGCAGGTAGTCGTGCGCCAGCAGGTCCTGAGGCTTGCGCGGCTTGCCGCGTGCCGCGATGTAGTCCGGTGACGCGACCAGCACGCGCGGCCACGTGCCCAGGTGGCGAGCGACCAAGTCGGGCGGCAAGGCGCCGCCGACGCGCAGCGAAACGTCGATGCGCTCCTCCAGCGGATCGACGAAGCGGTCGTCGAGCACCAGCTCCAGCTCGATGTCCGGGTACAGGCCCAGGAACTCCACCGCCATCGCGTTGAGATGCCGCTGGCCCATGGTCACCGGCGCGCTCATGCGCAGCAGGCCGCGCGGCTGCTGGATGCCTTCGCGCACGTCGGACACCGCGTCGCCGTAGTCCTCCAGCATGCGCCGCGCGCGCTCGTGAAAGCGCTGGCCTTCCTCGGTCAGGCTCAGGCCTGCTGCGGTGCGCCGCAGCAGGCGCACGCCGAGCGAACGCTCCAGCCCCGCGACCAGCTTGCTGACGGTGGGCTGCGTGGTGTCGAGCGCGCGGGCCGCGCCCGACAGGCTGCCCAGCTCCACGCTGTGCACGAAGGCTTCGAGGGCGCGCAGGGTGTCCATGGTGTATTCGTATTTGGAATGGTCTGGATGCCATTCTGCCGTCTACCCATCCGGATACGCATGAAAGAAAGTCGGGGCCTTGCTTCAGCTTTCATCCAAGGACCCCTTCTCATGACCACATCGACACTCGCATCGATCCTGCGCCACGGCGCCCTCGCGCTCACCCTGGCCGCCACAGCCGCAACTTCAACAGCAGAACCGGCGGCCTACTGGAGCCCCAGCTGGATGGCCAGCACGCAACCCATCTGGAACGGCGACTTCGTGCTGCCCACCGGCCTGCCCTTCCAGTTCAACCGGCAGACCGTGCGCCAGGTGGCGCGGCTGAGCATCGGCGGTTCGCGGCTGCGCGTGGTGATCAGCAACGAAGGCGGGGTGGCGCCGCTGTACATCGGCGCGGCACGCGTGGCCCGGCATGCCGAAGGCTCTGCGGTCATCGAGGGCAGCGACCGGCCGTTGCGCTTCGGCGGGCAGGCCGACGTCACCATCCCGCCCGGCGCGCGGCTGGTCAGCGACCCGGTGGACATCGCCATGCCCGCTCTCGGCAAGGTTGCGGTATCGCTCTATCTGCCGCGGCCCAGCCAGCCCGCGGGCTTTCACTTCGATGCGCGCCAGACCGCCTACGTGGCCGATGGCGACCTGACCGGCGCCGCGCGCCTGCCGGCAGCGGCAACGCAATGGAGCACCCGTGTCTACGTCAGCGGCCTGATCGTCGAGACACCCCGGCCACCAACCACCGTCGTCACCCTCGGCGATTCGCTGACCGACGGCAACGGTTCCACGCCCAGCGCCAATACCCGCTGGCCCGACGCGCTGGCCGAGCGGCTGGTGGGACGCAATGTCGCTGTGCTGAACGCCGGCATCTCCGGCGGCCGCCTGCTGAAGGACGGCATGGGCCGCGCCGGCCTGGAACGCGCAGGCCGCGATGTGTTCGCCCAGCCGGGCGTGCGCGCCATGATCGTGCTGCTGGGCACCAACGACATCGGCTGGCCCGGCGGCCCGTTCGCTCCGAACGAACCCGCCGTGCGCGCGGAAGCCGTCATCCAGGGCCTGCGGCAGCTGGCGGAGATGGCCCATGCCCACAACGTGCGCATCATGGCCGGCACCATCGCGCCGACCGAACGCGCGCTGGAGGGCACGCCGCTCGAAGGCCACTACTCGCCTGAGAAGGACAAGGTGCGCCAGGCCGTGAACCGCTGGATCCGCGAAGGCGGCGCGTTCGACGCCGTGGTCGACTTCGACGCGGTGTTGCGCGACCCGGCCCGGCCCTCGCGGCTGAAGGCGGCGATGGACTCGGGCGACCACTTGCATCCGGGCGATGCGGGTTACAGGGCGATGGCAGCGGCTGTCGACCTGGATGCTCTGCTGGGCACGCCTGCTCGACCCTGAAAATACTGTACATAAATACAGTATTTCTCTAAAATTCGTCGTCTCCAAGAACAACTTCAAGGCGACGCCGATGACCACCGCCAATCCGCCTGCGCCCACTGCGCAGGTTCTTTTTTTCTCCAGGTTGCACCAGTTGCAGCCCCGCTCCCACACAGGCCGGATCTCGACCTGGCCCTTCAAGGTGACCCGTGACAAGGGAGACATTCGCGTGCAGGCAGCGCGCGTCATCCGCACGACGGCCGAGAGCTGGTGGCCGCCTGGATCCTGAAGAAGCGCCCGATGGCCGAGTCCAATAAGCTTCTCGTCGGACTCTTTCCCGCCAGGGAAGTGCAAGCTGAAATAGAGGCGCACCGCAAGAACTGGTGGTGGCCCAGAGGCTGCTCCTTTCCGCCCGTAGACCGCCTGCACCTGACGCTCCAGTACCTCCCCGATCAGCAGGGCAACGCCGAGCAACGTCTGCGCGCCGCGCTCGCCGAAGTGTCAATGCAGCCACTGCAACTCACGCTCGACCGCTCCTGCACATGGTCGAACGACGCCTCGGTAGTGCAACCGTCGGAGCATGAAGATTTGCGGCGCCTTCAGTACGACATCAGCCGTGCGCTGGTGCGAGCCGGCTTTTCCCTCGATGTCCATGTCCGCGGATGGACGCCGCACGTCACGATCGCACGGGACGCTGAACGCGCAGCAAGGCCCACTTCCCTGAAGCCCATCCGCTGGACGGCAACAGAGTTCCGACTGGTCCGCTCGCACTTCACGTATCCGTTTCGCCACGAACCCCTCGGCTCCTATCCTCTGCACTGAGGTGCGGCATTCGTCCGGCGCTACAGTGGCCGCATGCTGACGCCCCCCGACCTGTCGCGCGAAACCGTCGCGCAATACCTCGCCGATGCCTATGGCCTGCACGACGCCCGCATCGAATTCCTGCCCCTCGGCGCGGATGTGAACTCCGCCGTCTTTCGCATCAATGCGAGTGACGGCGCCGCGTACTTCCTCAAGCTGCGCAGAGGCGATTTCGACCAGCCGGTCGTCGCGGTCCCTGCCTTCCTTCACCACGACAAAGGCATCGAAGCCGTGATGGCGCCGCTGCCCACAACGAGCCAGCAGTTGAGCACGCAAAGCCACGGTTTCGACTGGGCGCTCTATCCCTTCTTCGACGGCAAGAACGGTTTCGAACGCACATTGACGAACCGCCAATGGACCACGCTCGGCGCCGCATTGGGCGCGATCCATCGCACCGAGCTGCCCGAAGCGCTGTCGGCCGGTCTTCCCAAAGAGCACTACGCCCACCACTGGCGTGAAGGCGTCCGCCGCTACCAGCGCCGGTTCATCAACGGCGTGAAGGGCGACGACATCGTCAAGCGCTTCCTCGCCTTCTGGGAGGAGCATGCGGAAGAGATCGACACCGTCGTCTATCGCAGCGAACAGCTCGCCTCCATCCTGCTCGAACGCCCGCCGCAGCTGGTGCTGTGCCACTCCGATCTCCACGCGGGCAATGTCCTCGTCGGCGACAACGACCGCATTTCCATCGTCGACTGGGACACGCTCATCCTCGCCCCGAAAGAGCGCGACCTGATGTTCATCGGCGGTGGCGTCGGCCACGTGTGGAACCAGCCGCAGGAAGAAGCGCTGTTCTACGAAGGCTACGGACTTAAAGACATCGACCTCGTCGCCCTCGCCTACTACCGCTACGAACGCATCGCAAAAGACGTGCTCGAGTTCTGCGACCAGATGTTCGATGCCACGGCCAGTGCTGAAGACCGCGAAGAAGGCCTGCGCCAGATGCAGAGCCAGTTCCTGCCCGGCGACGCCGTCGCCATCGCGCATCGGAGCTACGACGACATCACCTGACCCGGCCCGAGGTCGTCAGATCAGCATGTCCTGCACGTCGTCCTCGAATCCGGCAATCGGCTGCGCCTTGGCCAGCGCGAGCCACACCGCGAACGGAATGCGATCGAACGCGCGATGCACGGCTGCACGCGCGACCACGAGGCGTTCGCCCTCCAGCACCATCACGCCGCATTCGGCCGGCACTTCTTCTGGTTTGGCGATGCAGCGGCCCTTCGCGTCGTTGCCCAGCACGTACCAGCACTCGCCGCCCAGGTCGAGGTACGCCGCGCGCTTGTCGGGCTTGCGCAGGTCGCCCAGCAGGTCGGCGCGGCTCACCTTCACCTCGTGCACGATGGGGTGCGCGTAAGCCTCCACGCTGGTATTGCGGATCGAGAACACATCGGGCCGCGCAACGCACCAGCGCGGCTTGCCGCCCTCTTCCAGCGGCGGCAGTCGGGCGCGCAGGCCCAGGCCGCGCCATGCGATGCGGCCGCCGCGCGTCATCTCGCGCGCCACGCGCTCCACCAGGGCTTCGTGCGGCGACAGCGCGGCGCGGTTGATGGTGAGCGTGGTGGCGATGCGCGCAATGCCGGTGTCGGTCACGCGCAGCGTCTCGTGGCCGTGCACCGTGCGCACGCGCTCCAGATAGCCGCCAGCGAGCAGTTCGACTTCGACGGTGTCGCAGCACGGCCAGCCGGCCGAGCGATAGATCTCGCGCAGGCGCCGCGCGTGCGGCTTGCCGAACGGAACCGCCGTCTCGGCCTTCTGCATAGGTGGAGGCTCCACCACCGGCGGCGGAAAGCCGGGGTCGGTCACAGGCGGCACGACTGGTGGCGGATCGCCCTCCGGCGGTGGCATGGGCGGCGGCGGTGGTGGCACGGGCACGTCGGGCGCAGGAGGCGGCGGGCCGATGGGCGTGGCGACGATGGGGTCGAGAGCGGCAAGTGCGGACATGGCGGAAACAGGTTAGCGAAAAGCGGAGGAAGGCGCGAGGCATGGAACGATCGGTTGCATTCGGTCGCTCCCTTCCCGCGTCAATGAAAGTCGCGGCTCGTGTTGCTCTGCGCGAGCCGGCCCATGAGCGGCGTCAGGTCCCTGAAGCCGGTGGCGATCAGGTGCTGCACCTTGCCGCCGCTGTCGTCGTCGCGCTGCCATGTGCCCTGCACTGCGAGCAGGTGCGACTTGAGCAGCGGCTCGCGCCAGGCCTCGATGACATGGCTCCAGACGATGACGTTGACGTTGCCCGTCTCGTCCTCCAGCGTGACGAAGATGGTGCCGTTGGCGGTCTGTGGACGCTGCCGTCCCTTGACGATGCCGCAGGCGCGCGCGGTCTGCCCGCTGGGCAGCGAACGCAGTTCGGCCGCGCTCATGAGCTTCATGCGCGCAAGGCGCGGGCGCAGCAGCGCGAGCGGATGGCGGCGCAGCGTGAGGCCGAGCGCCGCGTAGTCGCCGACGATCTCCTCCCCCTCGGGCGCGGCCGGCAGCAGCAGCGCCTGCTCGTTGATCGGCACGCCCCGCAGCAGAGCCGGCGACCGGTGCTGCGTGGTGGCGTCCCACACCTGCTGGCGCCGATGGCCCGAGAGCGACATCAGCGCATCGGCGGCGGCCAGCGCGGCCATGTCCTTGCCGTCGAGTTCGGCGCGCAGGGCAAGGTCTTCGGTGCTCGTGAAGGGCGATTGGTCGCGTGCTTTGAGCAGGCGCTCGGCGCCACCCTTGCTGAGGCTCGATATGCGGTTCAGGCCCAGCCGCACCGCGGGCTGGTTCTCGTTGCCGAGGCGGTCGATGTAGCGTGGATCGATGCCCGGAGAACGCAGCGCATCGGGGTCGCGAGCTTCGAGCGTGGTGTCGAGTTCGCTGCGTGTGACGTCGACCGGGCGCACCTCGACGCCATGGCGACGTGCGTCCTGAACGAGCTGCGACGGGCTGTAGAAGCCCATCGGCTGCGAATCGAGCAGCGCGGCGAGGAAGCAGGCCGGCTCGTAGTTCTTGAGCCAACTGCTCACCGTTACCAGCAGCGCAAAGCTGGCGGCGTGGCTTTCAGGGAAGCCGTAGTCGCCGAAGCCCATGACCTGCTTGAAGATGGCTTCGGCGAATGCCCTGGGGTATCCGTTTTTGACCATGCCATTCACGAGCTTTTCGTGGAATTTGTCGAGGCCGCCCTTGCGCTTCCACGCCGCCATGGCACGCCGCAGTTGATCGGCCTCGTCGGCCGTGAACTTGGCCGCGATCATGGCGATCTGCATCACCTGCTCCTGGAAGATCGGGATGCCCAGCGTGCGCTCCAGCGCGGGGCGTAGCTCATCGTCTTCGTAATGGATCGGCAATTTCTTCGCCACCCGCTCCCGCTGCTTGAGATACGGATGCACCATGCCGCCCTGTATAGGCCCGGGCCGCACGATGGCAACCTCGATCACCAGGTCTTCGTAGGTGCGCGGCTTCAGGCGCGGCAGCATCGACATCTGCGCCCGGCTCTCGATCTGGAACACGCCGATGGTGTCGGCGTCGCAGATCATGTCGAACACCTTCTGGTCGTCGCTCGGTATCTGGTGCATCTCCAGCATCGAGCCCCGCCAGCGATTCATGTGAGCGAGCCCCCGGCGGATCGCGCTGAGCATGCCGAGCGCGAGCACATCGACCTTGAGCATGCCCATCGCTTCGAGATCGTCCTTTTCCCACTGGATGACGGAGCGGTCTTTCATCGACGCCTTCTCGACCGGTACCAGCCGCGTGAGCTTCGTGTGCGTGAGCACGAAGCCGCCCACGTGCTGACTCAGGTGGCGCGGGAAGCCCTTGAGCCGCTGCGTCATCTCGATCCAGTGCATCAGCTTGAGTTCGTCCTCCTCGACACCGACGCGCGCCGAAGCCTGGCGCAGTTGCTCGCCGAGCACTGTCTCGTCGAACCAGTAGTGGTCTTTCGCGAACTCGTCGATCAGCCGCTCGTCGATGCCGATGGCCTTGCCCACGTCGCGCAACGCGCTGCGTGCGCGATAGCAGATGACGACGGCGGCAATGGCGGCACGGTCGCGGCCATATTTTTCGTAGATGTACTGGATGACTTCTTCGCGCCGCTGGTGCTCGAAGTCGACGTCGATGTCGGGCGGCTCGCGGCGTTCGCGGCTCAGGAAGCGCTCGAACAGGAGCGTGCCCTTGTCCGGATTGATGGCAGTGATGCCGAGGCAGAAACAGACTGCCGAGTTGGCCGACGACCCGCGCCCCTGGCAAAGGATGCTCTCCGAGCGAGCGAAACGCACGATGTCTTCCACCGTGAGGAAGAACATCTCGTATTTGAGATCGATGATGATGTCGAGCTCTTTCTGGACCTGCGCCCGCACCACCTCGGGAACGCCTTGTGGATATCGACCCCGGGCACCTTCCCATGTCTTGCGCATCAGCGTCTGAGCTGGCGTCTCGTGATTGCCCACGCTTTCCAACGGGTACTTGTAGTTCTCGCGGATCACTTCAGGGTCGAACCTGCACCGCCCGGCCACCAAAAGCGTGTTCGTCAGCATCTCCTGAAAATAAAGTTCCGCCAGCCGCATGCGCGGCCGCAGATGCCGCTCGGCATTCGACTGCAGCGCAAAGCCGCATTCGGCCACCGTCTTGCCTTCGCGCACCGCCGTCAGCACGTCGTGCAATGGCTTCTGCGAGCGCACGTCCATGCGCACGTCACCGGCGGCCACGAGCGGCACGCCTGTTTCCTCGCCCGCCTGCATCAGCGTGACGAACCAGAGGTCATCGTCGAGTTCGTTGAACAGCTCCACGGCCAGCCAGAGGTTTTCGCCGTACAGCGCCTTGGCGGCCATCAGGTCTTCGTGCAGCGTCGCAACATCCATCGCACCGCCGGGGTTGCGATGCGGTACGAAAAGAACCTGGCAGTGCTGCAGCGAGGCCACGTCGCTGTCTTCCCAGCTCACGCGGTACTCGCCCTTGGGCAGTTCGGTGTTGCGCGCGGCGGTGATGAACTCGCACAGGTTTCCCCAACCCTCGGTGTCGTTTGCGATCACCACGAGCTTGAAGCGCTCGAACTGGAACTCGCTGCCGAACAGCAGGCGGAAAGCGGAGTTACGCGGGATCTCCGGCTCGTCGGGATGCTCGCGCTCGTGCTCGGCCAGCTTCGCCGGAAGGTCGCGCAGGGCCACATGGGCCCGCACGATGCCCGCCACCGAGCATTCGTCGGTAATGGCAAGCGCGATATAGCCGAGCTGGTAGGCCCGCTCCACCATCTGCTCCGGCGTCGAAGCGCCCCGCTGGAAGCTGAAGTTGGTCAGGCAATGGAGCTCGGCATAGTCCGGCAGCGTCGGCGCGGCTTTTTTGCGCAGCGGCAACGGCAGCGCATGCACCTTGGCCGAGTTGCGCCCGCGCAGTTGCTTGCCGCTCAGGTCAGGCATAGAAGCCCTGCAGATACCAGCGCACCTCGCCGGAAGAAAAGCGCGCGGCGGGCCGCTCGCGAAAGATCCACACCAGCCCGGCCTCGGGGCTTTCCGCGACGTAGTAGTCGCGCATCGCGGGCTGGCCGCCGTCTTCCTTGTCGCCCCACCAGCCCGTCTCGACACGCTGCGGCCCGATCAGCCTGCTCAGCGGGCCGCGATAGCACGGGCGCTCGCCGTCCATTTCGAGCAGCAGCGGCTCGGGCAGCAGCCACGGCGGGTAGATGGCGTCGGGCTGCGACGCCGCGGCCTTGGCGGCCTTTGCTTCCTTGCGGACCTTGTCACCGGGCGCCTTTTCCTTTTCTTTCTGCAGCGCGGGCCGCCATGCCTGCTTGCGTTCGGGCCGGTGGTCGGCCTGCGCCGACGGCACCACCACCTGCTGCGCTCCGAGCCGCACGCTGAGCCGCTCGACCATCTCGTGCAGCCTGTCGCCCTTGCGGTTGTCTTCCGGCAGAAAGCTGGTACTGGCGCCAGCCCACGGATCGGTTTCGAGCGTGCGCAGCCTGAGCCAGCTCGCGGGCGCGGCCAGCGTGGTGAGGGCCAGTTTTTCGGACAGCAGGCGGCGCAGGTGCGCCATGTCCTGCGTGGGCTCGGCCGTGCGCACGGTGACTTGCTGGTGCGGCGGCAGGTTCACGCCATTGAAGCGCTTGAGATCGAGCGTCCACTCCAGTTCGAGCGCGCGCGCACCACGCTGGCGGGCACGCAGCCAGATCTGCAGGGCCGACAGTAGCCGGTTGGCCGACCACATGAGTTCGGGGGCTGTCTCGGCCAGCGCGGGCAGCTCCAGCTTCTGCTCGAACACGTCGGGCAGCGTTAGCCAGGCATGGCTTTCGGGGCGCAGGCCCCATGCGGCGTCGAGCGCCTCGCGCAGCCCTGCGCCGAAGCGCCGCGTGAGGCCGCCGCGCGGAAGCGCCGCCACCTCGCCCCAAGTGCGGCAACCCAGGCGCGCAAGCAGGTCGAGGTGTTCGCGCGCGGCGCTCAGAGTGTCGAGAGGCAGCCCGGACGGCACGTCCTGCGGCCGCTTTTCCTGTCGCACGAACAGGCGCAGCCGGGCCAGCGCGATCAGGCTCGTGGCGCCCTGCGCACCCTGCATGCGAACGTCGGGCGCGGGGTTGTCGGCAAGCAACTGGCGCATCAGCTGCAACCGCCCGCCCCACAGGCGCTCGCAGGCGGAGACTTCGAGCATCAGTGCCTCGTCTTGCCAGGCGACGTGGGGCGTGTACTGCAGCGCCCACCAGCCCAGCGCTTCGGGCGTGGGCAAGACAGGAGCATCGGGCGTGTCGGCGTCAAGCGACCACCGCAAGGCGATCCAGTGCATCCGGGCCTCCTTTCCACGCGTCGATGCGCACCACGGTCGCCGAGGTTGCCGACTCGCCGGCCGGCACCGTGCCCAGTTGCTGCAGACGCAGCTTGCGGCGCAGCCGGGCGGCGGCCAGCAATGCGGTCATGCGTTCGTTGCGCGCCGGCAGCATCACCGGCGTGGCCAGCGGCGGGCCACGACGCTTGAGGATGTGCAGCTCGATCTGCGACGCATCCGCTTCGCAGCGCCCGGCACGAATGCGCAGCCGCGCCGGCGAGGCCGACAGCGCGACCGATTCGGGCCGGCACACGAACAGCAGCACCTCGTGCTGCGCAGCCGCCAGCTGCAGCCGCCGCAGCTCACCCACCCGCGCCTGCGGCAGCCAGGCCACGACGGCTGCGATGTCCGCGCAGCGCAGTGCCTGCTCGCAGGCCCACAGCCGCGCGGCCGGGGCCTCGCTCCTGACCCACATCAGGGCCTCCACCGGCAGCCCCTGCGCCGCGAGCGACGGTCCGCACGGCTCATAAGGCGCACCGACCAGCACCACCGGCCCGCCCCGCGCCTGCACCGCCTGCGCCAGCGCGGGCAGCAGCAGCCGCCAGACATGGGCCTCGGGCGCGGCCTGCAGCAGCTCCGTCATCGCCCCGACCGGCCAGCCGCCGCCCGGCAACTGCGCGTCGAGCGCAGTGTGGCCGGTGGCGACGACCTGTGCGTCGGCCAGGCCGAGCTCGTCGGCATGCCAGACGCCACGGCCTGCGGCAGCGGAAAAGGAGTCGAGGAAAGGAAGGCCCATGGTGAAGACTGTTAACTGTATTTTTATACAGTATTCCATAGCCCACAACAAGAAAGCTGCTTTTCTCTTTTTTGCCCCATCGTCGGATACTGGCCGCCGATGCCGCCCTCGAAGGATTTCCCTCTCACCCGCGCCGAACTGCTGCGCCTGGGCGCCGCGCTGTGCGCAAGCGCCGCGCTCCCCGCTTCCGCACAACCGCAGAGCAAGTCCGCCATGAACACCCGCCCCATCCCCTCCACCCAGGAAGCCCTGCCCGTGATCGGCTGCGGCACCTGGATCGGCTTCGACCAGCGCCCCGGCAGCGAGGAATACAAGCGCCTTCCCGGCGTGCTCGACGCCCTGTTCGCGGCCGGCGGCACGATGATCGACAGCTCGCCGATGTACGGCCGCTCCGAGGAAACCACCGGCGAGTTGCTGGCCGCAGCGAAGCCGCGCGACAAAGCCTTTCTTGCCACCAAGGTCTGGACCTCGGGCCGCGAGGCCGGCATTGCGCAGATGGAGCAATCGTTCGCGCGGCTGCGCACGCAGCGCATGGACCTGATGCAGGTGCACAACCTCGTCGACTGGCGCACGCACCTCGCCACGCTGCGCGGCTGGAAGGAGAAAGGCCGTGTGCGCTACATCGGCATCACGCACTACACGGCCTCGGCCTACGACGAGGTCGAGGCCGTGCTGCGCGCCGAGAAGCTCGACTTTCTGCAGATCAACTATTCGCTCGACGCGCGCGAGGCCGAGCAGCGCCTGCTGCCGCTGGCGGCCGAGCGCGGCGTGGCGGTGATCGTCAACATGCCCTTCGGCGGCGGTGGCCTGCTGCGCCGGCTTCGCGACAAGCCGCTGCCCGCGTGGGCCGGCAAGATCGGCTGCACGAGCTGGGCGCAGGTGCTGCTGAAGTTCGTGCTGAGCCACCCGACGGTGACCTGCACGATTCCCGGCACCAGCCGCGGCGAGCACATGGCGGACAACGCCGCGGCCGGCGCAGGCACATTCCCCGATGCCGCCTTCTGGCGCCGCGAGGCCGCCGCTATTCGAACTTGACGTTGTGCTCCCGCACGGTGGCGCCGAAGGCGTCGTACTGCGTGCGGAAGAACTCGGCGAACTTCGCGGGGCTCATGCCGTAGCCCTCGAAGCCCTGCTGCACCAGTTGGGCATGCACGTCGGGCCGCTTGAGCGTGTTCTGCAGCTCCAGCGAGAGCTTGTCGGTAATCGCCTGCGGCAGCCCCGGCGGCCCGAAGAAGCCGGCCCACGGCGTGATGGTGAGCTTGCCCAGCCCCAGCTCGCCGCCGGTCGGCACGTCGGGCAGCAGGCCGCTGCGCTGCGGCAGCAGCGTTACCAGCGCGCGGATGCGCCCTTCCTTCACGAAGCCCGGCGCCAGCGTGCCGGTGGTGAACATCATCTGGATCTGCCCGCCCAGCAGGTCGGTCATGGCCTGCATGTCGCCCTTGTAGCGCGCGTTGACCACCTTGCGGTCACCCAGCAGCTGCAGCATCGCAAGCTCCGAAGCGCTGTTGCTCGATGCCGAGTTGTAGGCGCCCGGCTTGGCCGAGACCATTGCCAGCAGTTCGTTCACGCTCTTCACCGGCAGGCTCGTCGGCACCACGAGGAACATCGAGAACTGCCCGGCCGAGCTGATCGGCGTGAAGGCCTTGAACGGGTCGTAGGGCGGCGTCGGCCGCAGCGTGGGCGCCGCCACCATCGCAGTGTTGGTGCCCATCAGCAGCGTGTAGCCATCAGGCCTGGCCGACGAGGTGGCCTGCGCCGCAAGCACGCCGTCGGCGCCGGGCCGGTTCTCCACGATCACCTGCTGGCCGAGCTGCTTCGACAGCCCCTCCGCGATGATGCGCGTGAGCACGTCGGCGCCGCCGCCGGTCGCGAAGCCCACGATCAGCCGCAGCGGCTTGTTCGGATATGCATCGGCGCTCCAGGCCACCGCGCCGGGCAGCATCGCGGCCGCAAGAGCCGGGAGCACCGCCATGGTCAGGGTTCTGCGTCGCATGAAAGGCTCCTTGGTTCAGAAGAGATGCCGCACACCGAATTCCCACCCCGACGAGCGCTGCCCGGCCCCCGGTGCAACGCCGCCGCTGACCACATAGCGCGCCTGTCCGCTGTTCATCAACCGCGCATAGGTGCCGTAGAGCGCGGTGCGCTTGGAGAGGTTGTGCACGTAGCCAATGCCGAACTGCCGCGCGTCGTCGCGGTTGCGCGGCATGCCGTTGGCGTTGCGCAGGCTCTCGTCGCTGCGGTCGTCGAGGTAGGCATAGCTGATGCGGATGCGGCCGACCTCGAAAGCCGGAATGTGCGCACCGATCTCGGTGGTGTTCTTGCGCACCGTGCCGCCCGCGAGCTTCACCGTCACCTTGTTGTAGAGCGCAAAGAACTTCGCGAAGCCCGCATCCCACGAGCCGCCGATGTTGGCGTGCGTGTAGTTGCCGATGGTGGTGGTGGCGTCGAAGTGCGAGCGAGTGACGGCCGCCGCGATGTCGAACGCGCCCGAGGCGAAGCCGAAGCGCGCGCCGGCGAAGTTGCCGTCGTCGCGGTTCGCGACAGTCGAGTCGTTCTCGCCGGTGCCGACCATCGCCATGCCGTAGAAGCCGCCGATGTTGGGCGGCAGCCAGTAGCTCACCGTGTTGCTGCCGGTGATGGCCGTGGGCAGCGGCCCGGTGCCCGCGCCCGCAAAGGTGAGGTTGCCCGCGCGCGCCACGCCGTTGGCGTTGAAGGGGTCGAAGTAGATGCTGTTGTAGTGCGTGGGAATGAAGTCGTGGCCCAGCCGCACTTCGCCCAGCGTGTCCGACGAGAGGCTCACGAAGGACATGCGGTCGAAGGTTATGGGCCCTGCCGCGCCCGCGCCGCTCGTCTGGTTGTTGCTGTTGCTCGGCCGGCCGGTGCCGTTGTCGGGGTTCAGGCTGCCTTCGAGCCAGAAGCCCGCGCGCAGGCCGCCGCCCAGGTCTTCGGTGCCGCGAAATCCGAGCCGGCTGGTCGAGAGCCCGCCGTTCGACAGCGCCTTGACCGAGCCGCTGCCGGCGCCGCTCGTGTACTGGATGCCGAGGTCCACCACGCCGAACACGGTGACGCTGGATTGCGCATGCGCCGCGCCGCTGCTTGCCAGCCCCAGCGCCGACCACATCAAAAATCTCTTCATGGTTTTTTGTCTCCTGCTTCTTCTCTTCGGTTGAAAAACTCTGGAATCGCGCGCAGGGCTGCGCCACCGGGTGCGAACGGGGGTTCGCACCGGTTGGCGAAGGCCGGGGTGGAAAAGGTCTAGCTCGAGGGCTCGGGGCGTTCGGTGCGCACGAGCACTGCGCCCTTGGAGAGTGGACTCACGTTGCGCCGGTACTGCTGCAGCCAGCCGGTGTCGAAGGCCGGCGGCGGCGCCTGCCAGTCGGCGCGACGGGCCTGGAGTTCGGCGTCGGTCAGTGCGATGTCGAGGCGGCGCGCGTCGAGGTCGATGGTGATCACGTCGCCGTCGCGCACCAGCCCGAGCGGTCCGCCCAGCGCGGCTTCGGGCGACACCTCGGCCACCACGAGTCCCTTGCAGACGAGGCCCGAGAGGTGCCCGTCGGTGAGCAGTGCGACCTGGTCCCCGAGGCCCGCGCCATCGACAGCGAAGACCACGCGCGACGCACCGCCACCCATGGCCGGACCGCCGCAGGCGCCGGCGCCGCGCATCACGACCACCTGACCGGGCACGATCTCGCCCTTCTTCAGGGCGGCGATGGCTGCATCCGAAGTCCAGAAGCACACGGCCGGCCCGGTGAAGCGTCGCACCTTGCGCTCTGCGATGCCGGTCTTGATGAGGCCAGACTCGGGCGCGAGGTTGCCGCGCAGCAGCACGATGGCCGGCAGCGGTGCGACCGGGCGGTCGATGGGGCGGATCACTTCGGCATCGGCCACTTCGGCGTTGCGCAGGTTCTCTGCCACCGTGCCGCCGGTGACCGTCAGCGCGCTGGTGTCGAGCAAGGGTTCGAGCTGCTTCATCAGCGCACGGCAACCGCCCGCTGCCTCGAAGGCCTCGATGGAATGCTCGCCGATGGGCCGCACGCCGGCCAGCACCGGCGTCGTGGGGCCGAGGCTTTCGAAGAGGCCGTACACGTCGACGCCGCACTCCCCCTCGGTCGCTATCGCCTGCAGGTGCTTCGCGGTGTTGAGCGAGCCGCCGACTGAAAGCACCGCGCGCACCGCGTTGGCGAAAGCGCCGGGCGAGAGGATGTCGCGCGGCTTCAGGTCGTCCCACACCATCTGCACGATGCGGGTGCCGGCTGCGCGCACGTCGGCCATCATCTTCTCGCTCAGCGCGGCCACCGGCGCGCTGCCAGGCAAGGCCATGCCGAGCGCTTCGCAGACGATGTGCATCGAGTTGGCCGTGCCCAAGCCCGAGCACACGCCCGGGCCGCGGATCGCTTCGCGGCTCATGCCCACGAGCTCTTCCACCGGCAGGTTCCCCGTGACGGCGTGCATCGCGCCGATGAACACCTCCTCGATGTCCATGTGCCTGCCGCGGTACTCGCCGCTGGGCTGGTAGCCGCAGGGCACCAGCAGCGTCGGAATGTTGAGCCGAGCGGCAGCCATGAGCTGGCCCGGCACCGTCTTGTCGCAGGAGGTGAGGCACACCATGCCGTCGAGCTGTGCGCCTTCGACTGCCACCTCGATGTCGTTGGTGACCAGATCGCGCGCACCCAGCATGTAGGCGCCACGCGCACCGGCGCCGGTGATGAAGTCGCTGGGCGCTGCCGTGCGGATCTCGAAGGGAATGCCGCCCGCAGCGCGGATCGCGGCCTTTATCTCCCCAGCCACGCGGTCGAGATGGCTGAAGCAGGCGGCCAGCTCCGACGAACTGTTGACGACGGCGATCTTGGGCTTCTCGCAATCCTCTTCCGGAATGCCGAGCGCGCGCCAGTGCGCATTGCGCACCGACCACAGGTAGGAGCCGCGCGGGAAGTTGCTGCGCAGGGGACGGGTCATGGGCGATCTCCGGATGTGTTGTTCTTCTTGGTGATCTCGATCACGCCACGGTCGGCGTCCACGCGCACCCAGTCGCCGGTTGCGATGCACTCGAGCGGGTCGCGCTCGAAGTCGGTCATCGATGGCGAATGCGTGACCACGGCGCCCAGCGCCATCTTGGTCGTCATCTCGTTGAAGAGGAATGCTGCCGGCGCCGAGTTCATGAGCCGCGTCATGTGGAACATCGCCGACCAGCCCGACGAGCCCTTGGCTCCCGGAAACACCAGCACCTTGCCCGCGAAGCTCTGGCCGCGCAGTTCGTGCCGCGTCTCGATGACGGTGCCGGTGCGCGGATCGATGCCGCCCCAGCCCGAGATGCGGTCGCGCGTGACCAGGGCCTCGCCCTCGGCTACGCCGCCCACCACCTTGCGGCCACGGATGACGATGGTTTTTTCCGTGATGACTGCGTCGCTCATGCGTAGCCTCCGTTCCAGCGGCCGGTGCAGGCGGCATCGATGCATTCGGCCGTGCTGCCGAACCAGGCCTGCACACCGAGGATGGCGGGCAGGTAGTGGGCCTGCTTGGCCGAATCGAGCGCCACCGTCTTCGTGCCCTTGGGCACGGCGCGGCTCATGGCGGAGCAGCTGTCGCTCATGATGATTCCGCCCGCGTCCTCGATGATCTTCGTGTAGCCGTTACGGTCGGCCAGCGACTTGATGGCGCGCGGCGTGAAGATCCACAGCTCGCAGCTCGGATGCACCTTGCGGCCCTCGATGAGCTGCGCGGCCTCCCAGATCTGCTCGATGGTGTAGTGCGGGCAGCCCAGCATCACGTACTGGATTTCCGAGTCCTTGCCCGTGACGTTGATCTTCTCGTAGGTGGCGCGGCGCTCGGCCTCGCCGTAGCGCAGCACCTCGACCGGCGCACGGCCGCCGAGCGCCTGCTCGAGCGTCAGCGCCTCGGGCGTGATGCCGGCAATGTGATACATCTCCACGCCGCCCGATGAAGATGCCGCGGCGCCAAAGTGCTTGAGCCGCGGCAGGTTCGGCACGCGGCCAATGCCGCGCTTGCTGTGCACCACCGGCACGCGCTCCTGCACGTGCTCGCCTATGTAGTAGCCGAGCAGGCCCCAGTCCTGCACAGACTCGACCTCGATGTCTAGCTCGACCACGTGTGTGGCGCGGCGGTTCTCGTCGAGGTGGTAGCCCCAATACGGAATACGGCCGGTGAGCATGGCGGCACCCGTGCTCTCGCGGCCTTCGGTGTTGGTGCGCGCGCCCAGCACCGAATTGCAATACACGACCGCCGACGACTCCATCCACGCGCAGTGCTCGCCGCGCGTCGGGATGTTGCCGACCTGGTACGGCGTGCAGGTGTTCATGATCTGCGCGCCTAAGCCGGCAGCGTGCCGCTCGCTCCTGTTGTAGAACTGGACGATCTCCTCGCTCACGCCCATGCGCTCGGGCTGGCCGGGGTCGAAGCCCAGCTGCAGGTGGCTGGTGAAGACCTTGAACCTCGAAATCTCGACGGTTTCCTGGCTGTCGAGGCTGAATTCGGAGAACACCGCATCCATGCCGCCGCCCTTGGCGAGCGCGAAGTCGCGCTGGAAGGGCGTGGTCGATGTGATGGTGGCGCAGACGTTGCGCGTCTCGACCAGCCGCTCGGCGCCCAATGCCTCGCCGTAACGCATCAGCAGGTCCATCGCCTTCTGCACGGCCGGGCCGTCGCGCCCGTCGTACATGGCTTTTTCTTCATCGCTCAGGTGCATGGCCTGTGTCTCCGTTCTTCTGTGTCGTGGGGGGGAACCCCGGCCGGGCCTGCTAGCCCGGCGAGGGTGTGGGCACGTGGCCGCCGATGTCGCGCGCAATGCTCAGCGCGATGTCGTGCAGGCGCGGTGCGAGTTCGTTGCGCAGGCGCTCCTCGGTGAAGACGAAAGCAGCGCCGCCGCCGTTGAGCGCCATCACTTCGCCGTCAGGCCCGATGAGGGGCACCGACACGGAGTTGATCTCGCGGTGGAATTCGCCGAGCGACAGGCAATAGCCCAGCCGCTTCGATTCGCCGATGGCGCGATTCATGTTCGGCGCGATGCTGTCCCACTCGGGGCCACGCAGCAGGCGCATCGAATCGATCAGCTGGTTGCGCTGCACCTCGGGCAATGCCGAGAGGTACGAGCGGCCGAGCGCCGAGTTGGCCAGCGGCGCGCGCGAGCCCACGTCGAGCCGCGCCGAGAGCATCGACGAGCGCGGGCGGCAGGCCTCGATGAGCACCATCTCCATGCCGTCGCGGATCGCGAGGTAGACCGAGGCGCCCACCTCCTCCGCCATCGCCTGCATGCTGGGCCGCGCTGCGGCGCGCACGTCGAGGCTGCCGAGGAACACGCGCGACAGCGACACCACGCCCGGCCCGAGCATGAAGCGGTCGGCCGCCTGCGCGGGCTTGAGCATGCCCAGCGAGAGCAGCGTGGCGACCAGCCGGTTGACGGTGGGGCGCGGAATACCGGTGATGCGCGCAAGGTCTGCATGGCCCAGCACCGGGCGTTCTTCGCTGAAGCAGCGCAGCACCGAGATGCCGCGCTCCAGCGCGCTCACGGTGTCGGAGCGCTCGCCGCGCACTTCCGCCGGTTCGGCCGGCTCGGCTGCGGAAAAGGAGGTGTCGTTTTTTTCAGTGGACATGGAGGTACCCTTTGCAAGACTCTTCTCAGGACTCTCCAATGTAGAGGCTCGCGAAGAGAGGGCGTCCGGGGTCATGGCCGATGGCTCAGGCTCCGGCCTCGGCCGTTGCAGGCGACACCGCGCCCTGCCCAATTCCGGGTGCCCCGGCTCGCAGGTACACGCCCTGGGCCAGCAGTTCAGACTGCAGCGCACCCACGTCGATGAAGCGCGGCGCAATGCCGCCGCGCGATGCCAGCGCCGCCGCCACGCCCGCGGCCTGGCCGGTGATCCAGCACTGGGGAATCTCGCGCATGAAACCGTGCGAGTTGCGGTCGCACGAGATGTGGCGCCCGCAGGCCAGCAGGCCGTCGAGCTTCTGCGGCACCAGCGCGCCGTAGGGAATGGAGATGTTCGGAAATTTGGGCGACACCGCGGGCGACACGCCGATCTCGTCGGCCAGCGGCACACCGTCGGGCCACTGGCTGCGCAGCACCGAGCCCACGCCGCTCAGGCGACGCGCATGGCGCACGCCGATCTGCGGCGCGCTCAGCATCAGGTAGGCGTTCTCGAAGCCCGGTGCATGGGCGCGGAAGTAGTCCAGGTGCGCGGCCATGGCGCGGTGCGAGCGCACTTCCACGGCAGTGAGGTCGTCCACGTCGAGCGCCGAGTAGCCCGACTGGCGCGGCCCCATGAAGAGGGCAACGTCGTTGCGCCACGAGACGAAAGGCCGCTCGAACAGGCCGCATTGCTCGCGGCCGCCCGCCATGAAGGCGGTGAAGGCCTCGGGCTGGCCGGCCTTGAACTCGATCCAGCGATTCATGTCCACGCCGCCGAAGAGCCACGAGGTGTTCATGCAGTGGTGCACGTCGGCCTCTTCGATGTCGTTCACGTAGTCGGCACCGGCGCGGGCGAACAGGTCGCCGTCGCCGGTGGCGTCGACCACCACGTCGGCCATGATGGCCATGCGGCCTTCCTTGCTCTCGAACACCACGCCCTTGACGGCGCCGTCTTGCACGATGGGAATGGCGGCCCACGAGTGGTAGATGAGCTTGACCTTGCGCTCCAGCACGATCTCTTGCGAGAGCAGCTTCAGCCGCTCGGGGTCGATGGTGGGCGACCAGGTGACGACGCCGTGATAGGCGGCAGTGCGCTGCGACCAGTGCGCGGCCTTGGCCGTGTCCTGCGAGCCCCAGTCTGCACGCGAGGGGCCGGCGATGGCGTCGGCCGGCAGTCGGTCGAACAGCTCTTCGGCGAAGCCGCGGATCACCAGCTTGCCTTCCCAGTCGGTCATGCGGTCGATCCAGATGACGAGGCCGCCGGTCGACAGGCCTCCCAGGTGGTTGTAGCGCTCCAGCAGCGCCACGTCGGCGCCTGCGCGGGCTGCTGCTGCTGCGGCCGCCGTGCCCGAGGGGCCGCCTCCGACCACCAGCACGCCGCAGCGGTGATAGACCGGAATGCTCTTGCCGGGCTCGGCCCAGCTGCCGTGGTCAGGCCGCTTGACGCGGCTGTCGCGGTCGAAGATGTCGGAGGACAGGATGCGCTCGTCGGTACGGACGACAGTTTTCATGAGTGCGTTCTCGGCTTGGCTTGTTTCGTCGTATTTTGATTTTACTTTCCATTTTGTCAAACTCAAAAGCCATATCTCTGGGGTATTCCCTAGTAAATATGGATTTTTATGGTTTTCAAGATCAATATAGAAAGAGAAATCCAACGGAGACATCGATGAAGAAACTTCACGGCACCCGCCGTGCCTTCGGCTCGGCCCTCGGCGCCGCAGCCTTCCTGGGCCTTGCATCACTGGCCGTGGCGCAGGACTTTCCGGCGCGCGGCAAGCCCATCCGCATCGTCGTGGGCTTCACCGCCGGCGGCGGCACCGACGCGCAGGCGCGCATCGTGGCGCAGAAGCTCGGCGAGGTGCTGGGCACCAGCGTGATCGTCGACAACAAGCCCGGGGCCAGCACCATGCTGGCGGCCAACGAGGTATCGCGCGCCCTGCCCGACGGCTATACGCTGCTGTACGCGCCCTCGTCCACCATGGCGCAGAACCCGCACACATTCGCCCAGGTGCCCTACGACCCGTTCAAGGACTTCACCGCCATCTCGATGGGCGGGCGCGGGCCGCTGGTGCTGTCGCTGAGCACCAGCGTGCCGGTGAACAACGTGAAGGAACTGGCGGCCTACGTGAAGGCGCACCCCGGCAAGGTGAGCTATGCCTCGTTCGGCGCGGGAACCTCGTCGCACATCTACGGCGAGGCCTTCGTGAAGAAGACCGGCATCGACGCGGTGCACATCCCGTACAAGGGCGGCTCCGACGCAGCGAAAGACCTGATCGGCGGGCGCGTGCAGTACATGTTCGACTCGGCCTCGTCGGCCATCATCACCTCGGCCACGGGCAAGGTAAAGATCCTCGCGGTGGCCGCCAGCGCGCGCATTGCCGCGCTGCCCGACGTACCCACCTTCGCCGAGCAAGGCTACGCGGGGCTCGATCTGCCGAGCTGGTTGGGCTTCTACGGGCCGGCGCGCATGCCGGCGCCAGTGGTCGAAAAGCTCAACACGGCGCTCGCGAAGGTGCTGGCGATGCCGCAGGTGCGCGAGTTCTATCGCAGCGGCGGCTACGAGGCCGGGGGCACCACGCCGGAGGAATTTGCCGGCATCACGCGCTCGACCTACGACAGCTGGGGAGCGATGGTGCAGCAGGTCGGGTTGGCCAAGCAATGAGCGGCATGCGCTCCCTTCTTGGTCGCCGCCGCTTTACCGCCTGGCTTGCGCTCGGCGCGGCCATGCCACTGCTGGCAGCCCATGCCGCCGCACCTTTTCCGGACAAGGGCCGCACCATCCGCATCGTGCTGGGCCTGGCGGCAGGTGGCGCGTCGGACTCGCAGGCGCGCTTCGTCGCCAACAAGCTCGGCGAGGTGCTGCAGACGCCGGTGATCGTCGAGAACCGGCCGGGCGCGAGCTTCATCCTTGCGACTGAAGAGGTGATCCGCGCCGCGCCCGACGGCTACACCTTCATGTACGCGCCCTCCTCCGTGGTGGCGCAGAACCCGCAGACGCTGGCGCAGGTGCGCTACGACCCGTTCAAGGACCTGACACCGATCTCGCTAGGCGCGCGCGGGCCGCTGGTGCTGACCGTGCATGCGAGCGTGCCGGCGCGCACGGTGCAGGAACTGGTGGCGTACATCAAGGCCAACCCGGGGAAGATGAGCTACGCCTCCTTCGGCACCGGCACCTCGTCGCATATCTACGGCGAGGCCTTCGCGCGGCAAGCCGGACTGGACGTGGTGCACGTGCCCTACAAGGGCGGCGCCGACGCCGCAAAAGACTTTCTCGCGGGCCGCGTGCAGTACTACTTCGATGCCGCGCCCAACGCCATCCAGAACACGGCCACCGGCAAGGTGCGCATGCTGGCAGTGGCGGCGCCGAAGCGCAGCCCGATGCTGCCCGACGTGCCCACCATGGGCGAACAGGGCGTGAGCGGCGTGGACATGCCGAGCTGGCTGGGTTTCTATGGGCCGGCGCGCATGCCGGCTCCGGTGGTCGAGAAACTGCATGCCGCGCTGGCGCAGGTGCTGGCGATGCCGGCCACGCGCGACTTCTTCCGCCAGGGCGCGTACGAGGCCGAGTCGTCGAGCCCCGCGGAGCTGGCCGCGCTGACGCGCGCGACCTACGAGCAGTGGGGCGACATCATCCGCAAGCTGGGGCTGGTGAAGCAGCAGCAATAGGGTTCAGCGAAAGAACTCCAGCAGCCGCGCGTTGACTTCATCGGCGCGCTCGTACTGCGCCCAGTGCCCGGCGCCGTCGATCACCACGCCTTCGCGCCCCGGGCCTTCGGCCACCAGCCGCGCCACCAGCGGGCGCGGGTCGGCGGTGACGTCGTACTCGCCCCACAGCAGCAGCGTAGGCACGCCCAGCGTACCGAGCGCCTGCTGCAGCCCGCCCGACTGCGACACCTCCTTGCTGCGAAAGCGCGTGCCATGGCACGAGATGTCATGGATCTCGAAGGCCAGCGCGTCGATGGCTGCCGGGTCGTGCAGCATCAGCGCGGCCAGGTTGTTCAGCAATGCGGCGCGTTCCGCCTCCCGGTCCGGGGCGGCGCGCCAGTTGATCATCTGAGCCGTCATGCGCCGCAGCGTGCCGTGGCCGCCGCTGCCCACGAGCGCGAAGCGGCGGATGGCTCCGCGCCGCACGGCGAACCGTGCAGCCGTCAAGCCACCGAAGGAGAAGCCGCCGAGGTCGATGGACGTGCCCGCGCCGATAAGCTGATCGAGCGTGCCGCCGAGCGCATCAAGCAGCGGTGGCAGCGAGTCTTCGCCCGGTGCCACGCGCGGTGGCGCATCGGATTCGTTGAAACCCGGCATGTCGGGCAGCCACAGCGTGCGGCCTGCCGATAGCGCCTCGGCGTTGCGCAGCCAGTGCATCCAGCTGCCATGGCCGCCGTGCAGCAGCACCAGCGGGGGCCGGGCGGTGTCGGTACCGAAGCGGCGCCAGCGCACGCGCACGCCCTCGTGCACCGGGTCGTAGTGGGTCGACAGCGCGTCGATGCGGGCGATGGCCTCGCGGGCCTTGGTCTCTTCTTGTGTGGTCATGGCAGCATCCGCTGGAGTTCGGCCTCGCCGTCGAAAAACTGGTGCTTGAGCGCGCCCAGCACGTGCAGCGCGAAGAGCACGTAAAGCACATAGCCCGCCCAGACATGCACGCCGCCCAGCACGGTGTGCCAGGTTTCCTTCATGGTGGGCTCGATGGCCATGATCCAGCCGATGCGCGGCCATTCGAACAGGCCGAAAAGCTGCATCGGGTGGGTGGCGGCGTCTTTCCAGGCCGAGTCGTGCATCCAGCCCGACAGCGGCAACAGGATCATCAGCAGATACAAGGTGCCGTGGGCCGCATGCGCCGCGAACCGTTCGAGTGCACCGTACGAGCCCGGCATGGCCGGCGGCTTGTGCGTGGCGCGCCACAGGAGCCGCAAAATCACCAGGCCCAGCACCGTGATGCCGATCGACTTGTGGGTGTCGACGGCCGGGCGCACCCAGTCGTCGGGGTAGTAGTCGACCAGCAGGATCAGGGCGATGTTGACGGCCATGAGCACGGCTATCAGCCAGTGCAGCGCGATCGCGGTTCGGGTGTAGCGGGTTTGTGCGAGCATGCGGGGAATTTTCGGGCGTGGGGCGACTCAGTCGATGACGCGTGCGATTGTCCCGGCTTTGCCTTGGGACTTTCGAAACCGCAGGCCGAGTTTTTGCGTATCGACAACGAACCACCGACCGACAGCCGCCCGGGCACCTTCCCTTGAACGATCCTTTCCAAAGCGCCTTCGTGGCCGCATCGCCGCGCCTGTCTCCACCCAGCACCCCGCTGCGAAGCTGGCTCATTCACGGGAGCGTACTCGTGCTGTGGGCACTGCTCTTCGCCATGGCCTTCAAGGTCGGCAATGTCGGGGCCTGGTCGGTGGGGGTGGCTTATGTGCTTTACGACACCGTGCTGCTGCTGTTCGTCGCCTGGATGACGCTACCGATATTGCGGCCCCGGCCCTCGCCTTCCCCTGCAGCCGCGGTGAGGCGCAACACCCTGGGCGTGATCGTCGCCTCGCACAACGAGGCAGCCGTGCTGCCCGTGACGCTGGCCGCCCTGCTCGGCCAGACCGACGCACCCGACCGCATCGTGATCGCGGACGACGGTTCGACCGATGGCACGGCAGAGCTGCTGACCACGCACTACGGGCTCGTCGCGCCCGAACTTGGTTCGCTGAGCGCTGCCAGTGCAACACACCCCTCTCTTTACTGGCTGCGCCTGCCGCACGGCGGCAAGGCGGTTGCGCTGAACGCGGCCGTCCTGTGCATCGACACCGACACCGTGCTCACGGTCGATGGCGACACGCTGCTCGACACCCAAGCCATCGGCGCCGTCCGCCGCGCTTTTTCCGAAGAGCCGAACCTCGTCGCCGCTACCGGCGTCATCACCCCGGTGTGCAGCCGCTCGCTGGCCGGCCGCTGCTTCCAGTGGTTCCAGACCTATGAGTACATCCGCAACTTCCTCTCGCGTTATGCATGGATGCGCGTCAACGGCCTGCTGCTGATCTCCGGCGCCTTCGCCGGCTTCAGGACCGACGCGGTGCGCGCCGTGGGCGGCTTCGACACCGACTGCCTGGTGGAAGACTACGAACTCATCCATCGCCTGCACCGCCATGCGCAGGCGCACGGCCTGCCGTGGACGGTGCGCGTGCTGGGCGACGCACAGGCACACACCGATGCCCCGAGCAGCACCGGCGCCTTCCTGCGCCAGCGCCGCCGCTGGTTCGGTGGCTTCCTGCAAACGCAGTTCTGGTATCGAGCAATGGTTGGTGACCGGCGCTACGGCTGGCTCGGCGTCGCGATGCTGCCGGTGAAGGCCATCGACACGCTGCAGCCGCTCTACGGGCTGGCCGCCTTCGGGCTGCTGCTGATGTATCTGGTGCGCGGCAACTTCGGCGTGCTGGCGCCGGTGGCCGGCGTGATCGGCGCGAAGATCGTGCTCGACCTCGCATTTCACCTGTGGTCGGTATACCTGTACCGGCGCTGGATCGGCCACAGCAGCGAGGCGAACATGGCGCAAGCCTTCATGGCAGCGCTGGTCGAGCCATTCACCTTTCAGATCCTGCGCCACACGGGTGCGGCCTGGGGTTGGTGGACTTTCCTGACGGGGCGCGGTACGTGGGGGCGGCAGACGCGCGTGGGGTTGGTCGATGCCGATGGTGCGCGGCGGGGCCCGCACTAGTGCGTCAGGCGTAGACACACGCATCCACCGTTGGCGTTCGTGAAGTCAGCCGCGAACACTCGCGCGCTGAAGACAAAGTGTTGCTCAATCTTTTGACCAGATTGACAGCAAGACTTGGGAATCACCGGAGGTTTCGCATCAAGCGAGATCCCGGCGGTTCTTTGTCACTTCACTCACGTTGGACGCCAGATGCTGTCACTCGCCCAATCTCGAGAACCCGAACTCCTCGACGAGAGGCCCGCCCGTCAATCCCGTTCGGCCACACCAGCAGACCCGACGCTGTGGGAACTCTATGAGTCACACCGGGGCAAGGTCTCGGACAAGTGGATGCTCTACCTTTCGGAGTACGAGCGACTGCTGGCGCCGCGGCGCCCATCGGTCATGCGCATGCTGGAGATCGGCGTCCAGAATGGTGGATCGCTGGAAATCTGGGCGCGCTACTTCCCCGAGCTTCGCCGGTTGGTCGGATGCGATATCAATGCCGACTGCGCAAGACTCTCCTTTGAGGACACCCGCGTCTCAGTGGTGCTCGGCGATGCCAACACCGATGCCGTCGCCAAACGGATCACCGCGCATTGCGAACGCTTCGACCTGGTCATCGACGATGGCTCGCACCTGTCGGGCGACATCGTCCGGTCGTTCTGCCGCTACTTCGATCATGTGACGGACGGGGGCCTCTACATCGTCGAAGACCTTCATTGCAGCTACTGGCACAGCCATGAGGGCGGGCTTTTTCATCCGACTTCGCCCATGGCTTTCTTCAAGCGCCTTGCGGATGTGCCGAACCACGAGCACTGGGGCGTGAGTCGCACGCGCAGGGATAGCCTGCATCTCTTCCTCCAGGCCCATGGTGCAGACATCGACGAGGCAATGTTGAGCCGCGTGCACTCGGTGGAGTTCATCAACTCCATGTGCGTGATCCGCAAGGACGCACCGTCCGCCAATGTCCTCGGCCAGCGCTTCATCGCCGGTCGCGAGGAGCCCGTGGTCACAGGGCTTGTGCCCCTGCACCTGAAGGAGCCCATTCGTACCGATGAGCAGTTCAACCCGTGGGCCCGCACGAAAGTGGAGCGGGAGAAAACGCTGGCAAGCGCCCTGGAGGCTTGCGAGCAGCGATGCGCGACCCTTTGCGAGCAGCTTGCGCAACGCGAGTGCGAACTCGCACAGGTATCGGCCACTTCCGATAGGGCGCTCAAAACCCTCGACATCACGCGCGCGCAACTGGCCGAGGCCGACACCCAACGCCACGCCCTGCTGCAATCGACCAGTTGGAGGGTGACGGTGCCGCTGCGATGGCTGGGACGACAGGCGCGTCGGGCCAGGCGCGTGCCGCGACTGCTGTCCGCCGTTGCGGCGCAACACCGTGGTGCGGTCCAGACGGTCCGTTCCGCAGCACGGATCTATCGAGAGTCTGGTTTCGGCGGGGTCGCTCGTGCGGCTGCAGCTTTGGAAGCTCGTGCCGCGCAGGCCACAACAAACGACGCGCCGCCCTATGCGCGCTGGGTCGAGCGCTATGACAGCATCGATGAAAGAAAACGCGCCGACTTGCGCCGGCACCTGGCACAGCTGCCTCGGCAGCCGCTGATCTCCGTGGTGATGCCGACCTACAACGCCAACCCCGCTTGGCTGCGCGCGGCCATCGAGTCGGTAAGGGGCCAGATCTATCCGAACTGGGAGCTCTGCGTCGCGGACGACGCATCCACTGACCACAGGGTCCGGAAGGTGCTCGACTCTTATGCGCACGACGTGCGGATCAAGGTGATCTACCGCCCGGAGAACGGGCATATCTCGGCCGCCTCCAACAGCGCCCTCACTCTCGCCGAGGGTGAATGGATAGCGCTCCTGGACCACGACGACCTGCTGAAGGAGGACGCACTCCTGTGGATGGCCGACGCGATTGTTCGTGCGCCCGAAGCGCGACTTTTCTATTCCGACGAGGACAAGCTCGACGCGAGCGGTGAGCGTTTCGATCCCTACTTCAAGCCCGACTGGAATCCGGACCTCTTCTATTCGCAGAACATGTTTTCGCACCTGGGCCTGTACCACGCTGAGTTGGTGCGACAAGTGGGCGGTTTCCAGGTCGGCATGGAAGGCGCGCAGGACTATGACCTCGTGCTGCGCTGCATCGAGCACGTCGCGCCGGAGCAGATCCGGCACGTTCCGCGGGTCCTGTATCACTGGCGCGCTCACGCGGAAAGCGCGGCAGGCAATGTCGACGCCAAACCCTACGCGCAGCTTGCCGGCGAACGCGCGCTCAATGAGCATTTCCGGCGCCGTGGTGTCCAGGGTTTCATCGCACATTCGGACAACGGCTACCGGGCGCACTACGCCTTGCCCGAAGTCCACCCACTGGTGACGCTGATCATTCCCACACGCAATGGCCTGTCGCTGCTGCGCCGCTGCATCGGCAGCATCCGGACGCGGACGGACTACCGGAACTTCGAGATCCTGGTGATCGACAACGGCTCCGACGAACCTGAGGTCCTGGACTATCTCGACGAGCTTTCGAGCCAACCCGATGCCAGGGTGCTCCGGATCGACGGCCCTTTCAACTACTCCGCGCTGAACAACCGCGCCGTGGCCCACGCAAAAGGCGAACTCGTCGCACTGCTGAACAACGACACCGAGGTCATCTCACCGGATTGGCTGTCTGAGATGGTCTCCATCGCATTGCAGCCCGGGGTGGGCGCCGTCGGTGCGAGGCTCTGGTACGCCGACGATACGCTGCAGCACGGCGGTGTCGTACTCGGCATCGGCGGCGTGGCAGGCCACAGTCACAAACGGCTGCACAGGCAGGGCCTCGGCTACTTCGGGCGTGGCAGCCTCATCCAGACATTCTCGGCTGTGACCGCGGCGTGCCTGGTGGTTCGCCGCTCCACCTACCAGGCGGTGGGTGGCCTCGACGAAGTCAACCTGAAGGTGGCATTCAACGATGTCGACTTCTGCCTGAGGCTGCGCGCGGCCGGGCTGCGCAATGTCTGGACGCCTTATGCCGAGCTCTACCACCATGAATCCGCCACTCGCGGTTCCGACGAGGCACCGGAAAAGCAGCAGCGTTTTGCAGCGGAGGTGCACTACATGCTGGACCGATGGGGTGACGAACTGCACTGCGATCCTGCCTACAACCCCAACCTGACGCTGACGACAGAAGACTTTGCGCTGGCGAGCCCGCCGCGCCTGTCGACTCCCGCCTGACGCTGCGGCGTGCCAGGCCGCAGTCAGCTCAAGCGCCGAAGCGGAAGCTCGACACCACCAGACCGCCCATGAAGGCGTCTTCGTGGTACACGCGCTCGCCAGCCTCTGCCTCGGCCGCTCCGACGGCCACCATCAAAGGAATCAGATGCTCTTCACGCGGATGCGCCATGCGCGCCGCCGGGGCTGAATCCCAGTCGAGCAACTGCGCGCTGCGCTCGCCAGCGGAGCTCTTCACCACCGCCTCATCGAGCCAGTCGTCGAAAGCCTTCGACACCCCATGCGCCTGCGGGCCGAAGTTGCGCAGGTTGTGATAGCTCAGCCCGCTGCCGACGATCAGCACGTTCTCGTCGCGCAGCGGTGCGAGTGCGCGGCCCAGCGCCAGGTGCTCGGCCGGGTCGAGCCCGCGCCGAAGCGACAGCTGCACCACCGGCACGTCGGCCTTCGGGTACATCGCGGCCATCGGCGCGAACATGCCGTGGTCGTAGCCGCGCTCGGGATCGATCTGCACCGGCAGGCCGGCAGCAGCGATCAGCGACTGCACGCGCTGCGCGAGTTCGGGCGAGCCGGGCGAGTCGTAGTGCACCTCGTAGGTATGGGCCGGGAAGCCGCCGTAGTCGTAGATCATCGGCGGCTTGGGGCTGCCCTGCACCGTGAAGGCAGGCGCCTCCCAATGCGCCGACACCATGAGGATGGCGCTGGGCGTGCGGCCGATCTGGCGTGGCATGTCGGCCAGCGAGGCGGCGAGCTGGTCGTAGGTCGGGCCCATTTCCTTCTTCATCCAGGGCCAGGGGCCGCCGCCGTGCGAGATGAAGTACGTGGGCAGGCGCGAAGCGTTGTTCGCGGTGGTGTTGTCGTGGGTCAAGCCGATGCTCCTTGAAAGCGTTGCATCGACTGTAGACATTTCCTGCAGGGAAATCGACAGGCTACGATGCATCGAATCAGTTCCTCACAGGAAAGCTTGAAGGATGCTCACATGGACCGGATGACTAGCCTGCGGGTGTTCCGCGAAGTCGTGGAGGCGGGCAGTTTCGTGGCTGCGGCCGAGCGGCTGAACATGTCGCCGCCAATGGCCAGCAAGCACGTGGCGCAGCTTGAGAAGTCGCTCGGTGCGCGGCTGCTGCACCGCTCCAGCCGCCACCTGAGCCTGACCGAGGCTGGCACCGCCTGGTACGAGCAGAGCCGCCGCGCACTCGACCTGCTCGACGCGGCCGAAGCCGCCATCGGCCAGACGCACGACACGCCACGCGGCCAGCTCAAGGTGAGCGCGCCCGTGTGGTGCGCCACGCCGCGTTTCGCGCGGGTGCTGGCCGACTACCGCGAAAAGTACCCGGAGGTGCTGGTCGACATGCACCTGGAAAACCGCAAGGTCGATCTCGCGGCCGACGGCTACGACCTGGCCTTGCGCGCCACGCAGGAACCCTCGCCCGCCCTGATCGCCCGGCCGCTGTGCCGCGTGCCCTTCTTCCTGGCGGGCACACCGGCCTACCTGAAGCGCATGGGCGGCGCACCCGAAGTGCCGGCCGACCTCGCGAAGCTGGGCGCCATCGTGCCGAGCTACGTGAACCTGGACAACCTCGCGCTCAAGGGCCCGGGCGGGCGGATGTTTCCGCTGCGGCTGGCGCCGGCCATGCGCTCCGACGACACCACGCTCACGCTGCATGCTGTGCACGCGGACATGGGCATCGCCTTCATGCCGCTGTGGCTGATCGACGACGACATCGCGCAGGGCCGGCTGGTGCGGCTGCTGCCGGAGTTCGAAGCCACGCCCGTCACGCTCTTCGCGGTGTACACCAGCAGGCAGTACATGTCGCCCAAGCTGCGTACTTTCATCGACTTCCTGGGCGAGCGGCTGGGCCTGGATGCGCCACCGAACGCACCTTTTCGGGGCAAGGTCATGCAGGCGCGGCTACAGTCCTGAGCTCTCCGGGAGACTCAGTCCTTGTTCCGCTTCTTCGAAAAACTCCTCCATCCGTACCCCGCCGCCGAACCCGCATTGCCGCCGCAGGGCTTCCTTGCTTTTCTCTGGGCCTGCACGCACGGCGTGCGCGGCAAGATCGCGGCGATGGCGGCGCTCACCGCCGTCATGTCGATCTTCGAGGCGGCGCTGTTCGCGATCCTCGGGCGCATCGTCGACTGGCTTGGCCCACAGGTGCCCGCGCGCCTGTGGGCAGACCGCGGCACCACGCTCATGTGGCTGGCCGCGTTCCTGGTGATCAGCATCGGCGTGGTCGCGCTGCAGACCATCGTGAAGCACCAGACGCTCGCGGTGAACCTGCCGATGCGCCTGCGCTGGAACTTTCACCGGCTGATGCTGGGCCAGAGCATGGCCTTCTACCAGGACGAGTTCGCCGGCCGCATCACGGCCAAGGTGATGCAGACCGCGCTCGCGGTGCGCGACACCGTGTTCGTGCTGGCCGACGTGCTGGTGGCCATGGGCGTGTACGTGGCCACCATGATCATCCTGGTGGGCGTGCTCGACGCGCAGCTGGTGTGGCCCTTCATCATCTGGCTGGCGCTGTACATCGGCTCGCTGGTGTACTTCGTGCCGCGCCTGGGCAAGGTCGGCAAGGCGCAGGCCGACGCCCGCGCGATGATGACCGGCCGCGTGACCGACGCCTACACCAACATCGCGACCGTCAAGCTGTTCTCGCACACGCAGCGCGAGGCCGGCTTCGCGCGCGACGCGATGCGCGAGTTCATGAAGACCGGCTACGGCCAGATGCGCCTGGTGAGCGCCTTCGAAATCGTCAACCACACGCTGAGCATGGGCCTCACGGCCGGCATGGCGGGTGTGGCACTGTGGCTGTGGTCGCACGGCACGGTCGGCGTGGGTGCGGTGGCCGCGGCCACGGCAATGGCGCTGCGGCTGCAGGGCATGTCGCACTGGATCATGTGGGAAATGACCAGCCTGTTCGAAAACATCGGCACCGTGCAGGACGGCATGAAGACGCTTTCGCGCCCGCGCACCGTGCTCGACGCGGCCAATGCCACGGTGCTCGACGTGCCGCGCGGCGAGGTGCGTTTCGAGCATGCGAGCTTCCGCTATGCCGACGCAGGCCGCCGCGTGATCGACGACCTGAACCTGACGGTGAAGCCGGGCGAGAAGATCGGCCTGGTCGGCCGTTCGGGCGCGGGCAAGTCGACGCTGGTGAACCTGCTGCTGCGCTTTCACGACCTGGAAAGCGGCCGCATCCTGATCGACGGGCAGGACATCGCGCACGTCACGCAGGACTCGCTGCGCAGCCACATCGGCATGGTCACGCAAGACACCTCGCTGATGCACCGCTCCGTGGCCGACAACATCGCCTATGGCCGGCCCGACGCCACGCATGAGCAGATCGAGGCGGCCGCCGGGCGTGCGGAAGCGCACGACTTCATCCAGACGCTGGGCGACGCGAGCGGGCGCCGCGGCTACGAGGCACATGTGGGCGAACGCGGCGTAAAGCTCTCGGGCGGCCAACGCCAGCGCGTGGCCATCGCGCGCGTGATGCTGAAGGACGCACCGATCCTGCTGCTCGACGAAGCCACCAGCGCGCTCGACTCGGAAGTCGAAGCCGCCATCCAGCAGAGCCTCTACACGCTGATGGAAGGCAAGACCGTGATCGCGATCGCGCACCGGCTGTCGACCATCGCGGCGATGGACCGGCTCATCGTGCTCGACGAAGGCCGCGTGGTGGAAGAAGGCGACCACCGCACGCTGATGGCGCAGGGCGGCCTGTATGCGCGGCTTTGGGCGCACCAGAGCGGCGGCTTCCTCGGCGACAGCCTGGAAGAAGACGAAGCACTGCGCGCCTGATCGTTGTCAGGTCGGCAACGCGCCGGCCTCGTATTGCGCAGCGAACTCCCCGCTCGGCGGGATCGGCTTGATGATGTCGATCAACACACCGTTCGGGTCGCGCGTGATGAAGTGGCGCTGGCCGAAGGCCTCGTCGCGCAGCGGCAGGAGGATCGGCAGGCCGGCGGCCTTCAGCCGGTCGTGCACCGCGTCGGGGTCGTCCACCTCGAAATTCAGCAACGTGCCGCCGGCCACCTGACCGCGCGCGGCCGCCGGAATGGTTTCGTGCCGGCCGTCGAGCACGGCGAGATTCACCGAGGGCTCGTCCGCCAGTTGCAGGTGCACATACCAGTCGCTCGTGAACAGCGGCGTGAAGCCGAAGTGCGCCTGGTAGAAGTTCGCCGTTCCCGCCACGTCGTTGGTCATGAGAACGGGGTAGTAGCTCGTCACTTTCACGATGGGTCCTTTCATTTAACATACAGGCTGCATGTAAATTTGAATATAACTTACAGACAGACTGTATGTAAATGGCCGATTCACCCACCCCAGTCCGAACCAACCGTGAACGTACGGAAACCACCCGCCTTGCGCTGATCGAGGCGGCACGCGCGCTCTTCGTCGGCAAGGGCTACGGCGACACCTCGACGCCGGAGATTGCGACGGCAGCCGGCATCACCCGCGGCGCGCTGTACCACCACTTCGCGGACAAGCGCGACCTGTTCCGTCAGGTGCTGCTGCGCGAAGGCGAAGCCGTGGCTGCCGACATCGAGGCGGCCACGCCCGAGCAACTATCGCCGCGCGAGGCGCTGCTCGAAGGCAGCAAGGCCTATCTGAATGCGATGACGGTGCCGGGCCGCACGCGGCTGCTGCTGATCGACGGGCCGGCGGTGCTGGGCATGGCCGAAGTCATGGCGATGGACGACGCGACCTCGGCGAAGTCGCTGCGACAGGGGCTGGAGCGCGCCGGCCTGGGCAAGGACAAGGGCGAGGCGTCGCTCGACGCCCTGACCCCGCTGCTCGCGGCGGCCTTCGACCGGGCCGCGCTGGCCATCGACGCAGGCGCGGACGTAGAGGAAACCCGTACGGCGATGCTGTGGCTGCTCGAGCGGGCGCTCGGCCCGGTCAGGAAGCGCTGATGCGGGACATGTCGTGGGCCGATGCTTCGCACGCGCCTACATCGCACGCCGCCCCCTGCCGACAGTGATGCCGCGAACGCGGCGCAATGCTGGACTCATCTTCAACCCAGAGGAGTCTTCGCGTGAATTCCATCATCTACATCGTCGGTCTGGTCGTGGTTGTCGTAGCCGTGCTTTCGTTCTTCGGCCTTCGCTGAGACCGGGCACGCGCCACCGACTCCCGCACCATGCACAACGGGGCCGCTTGCGGCCCCGTTTCTCGTCGTGGCCGCCCGAAGCTCGCCGGGCATAATTTGCGCGCCCCGGCGCCGTGCGGGGCCTCATTGACCGATTGGCTGCGAAGGGACCCTGTTGACCAACACCGCGCTGCGCGAATCTGCTTTTCCGGATGCGGTGATCACCGAGGCGATCCGATGGACCGAACAGAGCGGCCCGCTCGACGACGCGCAAGCCCTTCGCATCGCCGCCTCGCGCACAGCCGATGCCCACGGGCAAGTCACCGAACGCGCGCTACAGCTCGGCGAGCGCATCGGCCTGCAGCCTGAACTCGCACGCGCCCGGCAGTGGGCGCCGTGGGTGCTGCTCGCGCTGGTGGCGCTGATCGTCATGGCCGGTCTCGGGCTGGCGGGCAGCGTGGTCGGCGGCGGCGAGCGCCACATCAACGTGATCGTCGCGCTCGTGAGCCTGCTGGGCCTGCACGCGCTCACGCTGCTGCTGTGGCTCGTGGGCCTGTGGATGCAGCTCGGCTCGTTCAATACCGCATCGCTCGGCTGGATCTGGCTGTCGCTCACCGCGCGGGTGGCGGGCGGCAAGCGTGGACAGGCGCCGGTGCTGGTGCGTGCGACCACGGAACTGCTGTCCCGCGCGAAGCTGCTGCCGTGGGCCTTCGGGCTGGTGAGCCATGGCATCTGGTCGCTGTCGTTTGCCGTGGTGCTGGCCGCGATGCTGTTCGCGCTCGCGTTTCGCAGCTACACGTTGAGCTGGGAGACGACGATTCTTGACCCGGACTTCTTCGTGCACGTAGTGCAGGTGCTGGGCTGGGCGCCGGCGAAGCTTGGCTTTCCAGTGCCCGACGCCGCTACCGTGCTGGCCGCCGCCCCGGGTGCCGCGGGCCAACGCACGTGGGCGCTGTGGCTGACCGGCTGCATCGTCGTCTACGGGCTGCTGCCGCGCGTCGCGCTCGTGCTGCTGAGCGCCTTTGTCTGGAAGCGCCGCCGCAAGGCGCTGCAGCCCGACTGGCGCGAGCCCTACTACCGCAAGCTGCTGGCCCGCTTTGCCGCGTTGGCGCCGGCGGCCATCGTCGATGCCGATCCGGGCCGCAGGCGCGGCGCCGTGCCCACGGGCCTGCCGGCCTCGGAACTGCATGATGCCCTCTTCGTCGTCGGCTTCGAACTGCCGCCCGACATGCCGTGGCCTCCAGCCGCCCTGCCCGCCGGCGTCGCGACGCAGGCGCAGCGCATCGACGGCAGTGCGCCCGCGCGCCGCGCCCTGCTCGACCAATTGGCCCCTACCCATCCGCGCACGGTACTGCTGGTGTGCCACGCCGCATCGAGCCCCGACCGCGGCACCGAACGTTTCCTGCGCGAAGTGCTGGCGCATTGCGGCGAGTGCCGCCTGTGGCTGGCCGACGCGCCCGGTGCGAGCGCCACGCAGCGATGGCTCGACTGGCTGCGCGACACTGGCCTGGAGCGCATCACCGCCAGCGATCGCCTGGACATCGCCTTGCCGGAAAGCGCGATCGCCCCATGACGCAACAGCCCATCCGCATCGCCGTCGTCGGCCACACCAACGCCGGCAAGACCTCGTTGCTGCGCACGCTCACGCGGCGCATCGGCTTCGGCGAGGTGTCGCAGCGCCCCGGCACCACGCGCCATGTCGAATCGGTCGACCTCGACGTGAACGGCGAAGCCGCCGTGCGCTTCTTCGACACGCCGGGCCTCGAAGACGCCGTCGCGCTGCGCGAGCACCTCGCCGGCTTCGATGCGCAAGCGACGCCCCCCGACCGCATCCGCCAGTTCTTGCAGGGCCCCGAAGCCCATGGCGTGTTCGAGCAGGAGGCCAAGGTGCTGCGCACCATGCTCGACATCGACGCGGCCTTTCTCGTCATCGATGTGCGCGAACCGGTGCTGCCCAAGTTCCGCGACGAGATCGAGCTGCTCAACTACTGCGCGCGCCCTGTTCTGCCGGTGCTGAATTTCGTGCGCGATGCCGCCAGCCGCGAGCCGGCGTGGAAAGAGCTGCTCTCGGCCTACGGCCTGCACGTGCAGGTGCGCTTCGACGCGGCTGCCCCGTTCGTCGGCGCCGAGCAGGACCTGTACAACGACCTGGCCACGCTGCTGCGCGAGCGCCGCGACCTGCTGCACGGCGTCGTCGATGCACTGGTCGACGAAGCGGTACAACGCCGCCAGTCCGCCTGCACGCGCATCGCCGCCCTGCTGGTCGATGCCGCTGCGGTGCGGCGCACGGTGTCGTCCACCGAATTTGCCGACGCCGCGCGACGGCAGGCCCTCGTCGCAGCACTACAGAAGGCCGTGTTCGACAAGGCCCAGCGCTGCACCGACGACCTGCTTGCGCTCTACGGCTTTCGCCAGGGCGACGCCGATGAGGCCCCGCTGCCGATGATCGAAGGCCGCTGGACGCTCGACTTCTTCAGCCCCGAAGCCATGAAGGACGCGGGCCTGCGCCTCGGCAAGGGCGCGGTCATCGGCGCGGCGGTGGGCGTGGTCGCCGACCTGGCCGTGGCCGGCATCTCGCTCGGCGCGGGTGCAGCGCTGGGCGGCGCCATCGGCGGTGCGGTGTCGCAGGGCTGGGGGCCGCTCGGCCGCAAGCTGGCCAACAAGCTGCGCGACGTGCACGAACTCACCGTGGAAGACGGCGTGCTGTTCACGCTGGTCGCGTGGCAGCTGAAGCTCACGCAGGCGCTGGAGCAGCGCGGCCATGCGGCCACGCAGCGCATCGCCGCCGAATCGCCCGAGGACGGCGATTCCCCCACGCGAGCCGCCGCGGCCGCGGTGCGCGGCGCGCAGCCGGCACGCAACCATCCCGAGTGGGAATCGACAGGCATTGCAACGCGCAGTTTCTGGCGCCCCTCGCCCCAGCGCGAAGCACTCGTGGCCGAACTGTCGCAGGCGCTGCTGCGTGCTTTCGAAGCGCCTTAATTCGCCCCTGCCAGCGCCTGCAGCTTTGCGTAGTCGCCCGGCCGCGCCCCCGCCTGCTCAGGCGTCGAGCGCTTGACGATCCGCTCCAGGAACAGCTGCCGGTTGACCGGCGCCACGGTCATGCCCTTGTCGCGCAGGAATTTCTCGTCCTCGAGTTCGCCGGCGATCACGCCGACGTTGGTCCACTTCGCGGTTTCCACCAGTACCTTCTCGACCATCGCCTGCTGCTGCGGCGCGAGCCTGGCCCACGCGGCCTTGCCGATGACGATGCCCAGCGTGTCGTAGACGTGCGCCGTCAGCAGTACGTACTTCTGCACTTCATAGAGCTTCTTCGACTTGACGATGTCCAGCGGGTTTTCCTGTGCCTCCACCTCGTTCTTCTTGAGCGCGCTGTAGAGGCTCATGAAAGGCAGCGTCACCGGCTTGGCGTCGAGCGCGGTGGCAAACAGCTGGTAGGCCGCGGCGGCAGGCACGTAAAGACGCAGGTCGCGGAAGTCTTCGGGCTTCGACAGCGGCTTGGCCGACGTGACCTGGCGCGCGCCGTAGTACACGGCGGCCACCATGCGGTTGCCGCTCCGCTCGTTGTAGCCCTTCATCAGGTCGGCCAGCAGTGGACTAGCCAAGTACTTGCGCATGTGGTCGAGGTCCTTGAAGGCGAAGGGATAGCTCCCAAGGCTCAGCGGTGGATAGCCCTCGGCCAGCGTGGCCTGCCCGACGTAGGCGATCTGCACCGAATCGTTCGCCAGCATCAGCGGAAAGTCGGCCTCCTGTCCCAGCTTGGAAGACGGCACCACCTCGATCTTGATCTTGCCGTCGGACTGTTCGGCGATCTTGCGCGCCGCAAGCTCTGCCTGCTGGTGGAAGATGCTCGTGGGCTCGTAGACATGGCCCCACTTGAACTGCAGCACCTGCGCATGGGCGGCTACCGCCCCTGCGAGCGCCATGCAAAGAACACCGGCGCGGCGCCATGGCAACAAGCTTTTCATCGACTCTCCCTCGGGTTGAGAACAGTCCGGCCGTATGCAAGATCGACGCCATGGCAGCGGACGGACGCCGGGCAAATGCGCCCGACCCGGGAATCGTAAATATTTGCAACAAACATCGAAAGCGGGTTTGCCCGACTCCGGCCCGCGCGCCTACGATGCCAGCCCCGAGCCACCGCACCATGACGACCACCCTTCACGCCATCCGCGCCGACATCACCACGCTGCAGGTCGACGCCATCGTCAACGCCGCCAACTCCTCGCTGCTCGGCGGCGGTGGCGTGGACGGCGCGATCCACCGCGCCGCAGGGCCGGAGCTGGTGCACGAATGCCGGCTGCTGGGCGGCTGCAAGACGGGCGATGCCAAGCTCACGAAGGGCTACCGCCTGCCTGCCCGCTTCATCATTCACACGGTCGGCCCTGTGTGGCGTGGTGGCGAGGCGGGCGAGCCCGAACTGCTCGCGTCGTGCTACCGGCGCTCGATGGCGCTCGCCGCCGGGCAAGGGGTGGGCAGCATCGCGTTTCCCAGCATCAGCACGGGCATCTATGGCTATCCCGTCGAACTGGCGGCAAAGGTCGCGGTGAGCACCGTGCGCGAAGCGCTGGCGGTCGTCACGTCAGTGGAGGAAGTCGTCTTCTGCTGCTTCTCTCCAGGCGACCTCGCGGTCTACGAGGCTGCACTGGCCGAAGGCGCGCGCTGAAAGAAAGCCAGAAAAGCTGTCAGCGAGTCAAATACCAGTTCCGACGAACAACAAAACCACGTCCCATGTCCGAATCCCCCTTCGAGCCCGACGACAACAACAGCAACTGCAACGCGGGCATGCGCAAGGGCCTGACCAGCTATGGCGACCGCGGCTTCTCGCTCTTCCTGCGCAAGGCCTTCATCAAGGGCGCGGGCTACACCGATGCGGCGCTCGATCGCCCCGTGGTCGGCATCGCCAACACCGGCAGCGCCTACAACCCCTGCCATGGCAATGCGCCTCAACTCATCGAGGCCGTCAAGCGCGGCGTGATGCTCGCGGGCGGCCTGCCGATGGACTTTCCGACCATCTCGGTGCACGAGAGCTTCGCCGCGCCGACCAGCATGTACCTGCGCAACCTGATGTCGATGGACACCGAGGAGATGGTGCGCGCGCAGCCCATGGACGCCGTAGTGCTCATCGGCGGCTGCGACAAGACCGTGCCTGCGCAGCTCATGGGCGCGGCCTCCGCAGGCCTGCCGTCGATCCAGCTCATCACCGGCTCGATGCTCACGGGCAGCCACCGCGGCGAACGCGTGGGCGCCTGCACCGACTGCCGCCGCTACTGGGGCAGGTACCGCGCGGGCGAGATCGACGCCGAGGAAACCGCCGACGTCAACAACCAGCTGGTCGCGAGCGTGGGCACCTGCTCGGTGATGGGCACGGCCAGCACCATGGCCTGCATTGCCGAGGCGCTGGGCATGACGATGCCGGGCGGCGCCTCGCCACCAGCCGTAACGGCCGACCGGATCCGCATTGCCGAGCAGACCGGCGCGCAGGCCGTGCAGATCGCGCGCGACCGCCTCACCATCGACAAGGTGCTGACCCCCGCCGCCTTCGAGAACGCGATGCGCGTGCTGCTGGCCATCGGCGGCTCGACCAACGGCATCGTGCACCTCGCGGCCATTGCCGGCCGCATGGGCCTGGACATCGACCTGCTCGCGCTCGACCGCATGGGCCGCGAAACGCCGGTGCTGCTCGACCTGAAGCCCTCGGGCCAGCACTACATGGAAGACTTCCACGCCGCCGGCGGCATGGCCACACTGCTGCGCGAACTCAAGCCGCTGCTGCACCTCGATGCACTCACGGTCACGGGCCGCACACTGGGCGAGGAAATCGAGCGCGCAGGGCCAGGCTTCAGGCAGGACGTGGTGCGGCCCGCCAGCCAGCCGATCTATCCGCAGGGCGGCATCGCGGTGCTGTGGGGCAACCTGGCGCCAGGCGGCGCGATCATCAAGCAATCGGCCGCCGACCCGGCGCTGATGGAGCACGAGGGCCGCGCCGTGGTCTTCGAGAACGCCGAAGACCTGATGCAGCGCATCGACAGCGACGCGCTCGACGTCACGCCGCAAGACGTGCTGGTGCTCAAGAACATCGGCCCCAAGGGGGCGCCTGGCATGCCGGAGGCGGGCTACATCCCCATTCCACGCAAGCTCGCGCGCGCCGGCGTGAAAGACATCGTGCGCATCTCCGACGGTCGCATGAGCGGCACCGCCTTCGGCACCATCGTGCTGCACGTGACGCCCGAGTCGGCCATCGGCGGGCCTCTGGCGTATGTGCGCAGCGGCGACCGCATCCGGCTGAGCGTGGCGAAGCGCGAGATCTCGCTGCTGGTGACGGACGAAGAACTGGCGCGCCGCGCGCAGGAAACGACGGTGGTCGAGCCCACCGCCGAGCGCGGCTACAAGAAGCTGTTCCTGCAGACCGTGATGCAGGCCGACAAGGGCGTGGACTTCGACTTTCTCCGGGCGCCGAACACCGTGGGCAAGGTGCCACGATAAAGCGCATGACCGACGATTTCTACGACGAGCTCGCACCGCTCTATCACCTGATCTATCCGGACTGGAGCGAGAGCATCCGCCTGCAGGGCGACAAGCTCTCGCAACTCATCGAGGCCGAATGGCCCGGTGGTGGCGCGCATCGCAAAGTGCTCGACGTGTCGTGCGGCATCGGCACGCAAGCGCTCGGGCTCGCGGCACTCGGCCACGTGGTGACGGCCTCCGACCTGTCGGCCAACGAGATCGAACGCGCGCGGCATGAAGCGAAACTGCGCGGCCTCGACATCGCTTTCTCGGTGTGCGACATGCGCGAAGCGCACACGCATCACGGCAGCGGCTTCGACATCGTGATGTCATGCGACAACTCGATGCCGCATCTGCAGACCGACTCCGACCTGCTGACCGCCCTGCGCCAGATGACCGCCTGCCTGCGCCCGGGCGGCGGCTGCGTCGTCAGCGTGCGCGACTACGCGAAGGAAGAGCGCGGCAGCAACCTCGTGAAGCACTACGGCGCACGCGTGGAGAACGGCCAACGCCATGTGCTGTTCCAGGTCTGGGATTTCGATGACGGAGGCACGGGCGAGCACTACGACCTTGGCTTCTTCTTCGTCACGGAAGACCTCGCCACGCACGCAGTGAGCACGCGCGTGATGCGCTCGCGCTACTACGCCATATCGACGACGCGGCTGAGCGAGCTCATGCAAGAAGCGGGGCTGAAGGACGTGCGGCGCATCGACGGCGCGTTCTTCCAGCCGGTGCTGGTGGGTACGCGGCCCTGAGCGCCGCGACTCACCTCTTCATGCGCAGCATCGACCGCATTCCTGTCAGGAATTGCTCGTCGGTGCTGTTCCACCGTGCATTGGCCAAGTGGGCACTGTCCGGTCCGGCCGGGAAGCGCAGCGTTTCGGACTCTTCCGTAGCAGCAGCGAAGACGGCAGCCGCGACCTGATCCGGAGTCGTCACCGCGCCGGCAGTCCCGAACTGCGCCATGAGCTGCCCTGCATACGCCTGGTACGGCGGCGAGATCAAGCCGTTCATGCGGTCCATGCCGTTTGCCGTGAAGGCCGTCCCGGGACCATAGCCGGGCTCCACGAGCCTGACGCGCACACCAATGGATTCGAGTTCGAAGAACAGGGCCTCGGTGAACCCTTCGATGGCGAACTTGCTCGCCGCATAGGGCGCAACCATCGGCATGCCGGCGAAGCAGACGCTGGAGGTCACGTTGACGATGGCCCCTTCCCCGCGCTCGCGCATGAGCGGAATCATGGCCTGGGTCATTGCCATGACGCCGAAGGTGTTGGTCTCGAACACCTCGCGCACGGTTTCCATTGGCGTCACCTCGAAGGCAGAGAACAAGCCGATTCCCGCGTTGTTCACCAGCACGTCGATCTTGCCGAAGGCGGCGATGCCTTGGCCGATGGCTTGCACGATGCTGTCGTTGTTCGTCACGTCGAGTTGGACCACGCGCAAGCGCTGCGAAGGCTCACCCAGAAACGCCGGATCCGGTTTGCGCATCGTCGCGACGACGTTCCAGCCTTGCTTGAGGAAATGCTCTGCCGTGGCTTTGCCGTAACCCGAAGAGCAGCCAGTGATAAGTACAGTTTTCATGTTCGATGTCCTTTCAAGATCGGACCGATGCTAGGGTTCTTGACCGAGACGATCCATCCCGCCTAATCTCGATTTCATGCGCGATCGTCTAAACGCTGACCCACTGGCTTCCATCGTGGCTTTGCTCCGTCCACGAACCGTTCTGTCGAAGTTCGTCAGCGGCGCGGGTAGCTGGGCAGTGCAATACCCGAACTACGGACAGCCCAGCTTCTGCCTGATGCTGAAAGGCTCGTGCTGGCTGAACCTGGACTCGGCAGAGCCCTTCCTGATGGAACCCGGGGACTACGTCTTGCTGCCGGCAACGCCCGGCTTCCGGATGGGCAGCGACCTCGAGGCCATGGATCGCCCCACCATGCGCGTCGCAGATGCCAGCCCGGCAGGAGAGATCCGCCATGGCACCCAGGGGGACGAGGCGGCGGTCAGGATGCTCGGCGGCTACTTCCTGTTCGACCCGACGAGTGCCCCGCTGCTGGTGGGGCTCCTGCCGACGGTGGTTCACATCAAGGCTGCCGACAGCGGAGCGGCGCGCTTGACGTGGATTGCGCGCGCCATCGATGAAGAGAACACGACCCCGAGACCCGGTGGCGACGCCATCCTGACGCGCCTTGTCGAGATCATGCTGATCGAGGCCCTGCGCTGGCGGCCGACACAAGACGACGCGCCGATTTCCGGGCTCCTGGCGGGCCTGGCAAATGCGCGAATGGCGGATGCGCTGCGGCTTATTCACGAGGACGTGGCACGGCGCTGGACCATCGAGGATCTCGCGAAGAAAGTCGGAATGTCGCGCGCCGCATTTGCCGCCCGCTTCACACAGATTCTTGGTGTGCCCCCGATGGAGTACGTGCTGCGATGGCGGATGGCTCTGGCCAAGGACATGCTGTGGCATGACGGTCTTTCGCTTGGAGAGGTCGCGCATGCAATCGGCTATCAGTCGGCAAGCGCGTTCAGCACTGCCTTCAGCCGCTCGGTGGGGCTGTCTCCAAGCACGTTCGCACGCACTGGTCGCACCTACGCGCCTGCGTGATCTCAGGGCTCGTCAGCGGGCACTCGCCGGTCACTGTCCCGTCACGGGGCAAACCTAGCATCCGGCGGCTTTCGTTTCTCTTTCAACAAATATTCGAAAACTCCACATGAAAAAGAACGTTCCCGCGCCCGCGCCCCGCCCGGTTCGCGCCGCCATCGCAGCCATCGGTGGCTGCCTCGTGATAGCCGCATGTGGCGGCGGCAGCGATGGAGGCGTCTCGTTCCCGGTCCTCCCGCCGGCACCGGCGCCCGCACCAGCCCCGGCTCCCCCTGCCCCCGCACCGCTGGGCACGCTCGACGGCTCCGTGCCCCTGATCATCGGCCATCGCGGCCTGCCGGGGCTGTACCCCGAAGAAACCAAGGTCGCCTACGAAGCCGCGGCCGATGCCGGCGCCGATTCGCTCGAGACCGACCTGCACCTCACCAAGGACTGCGTGCTCGTCGCACGTCACAACCCCTGGCTCAGCGACAACACCAACATCGCCGACGTGGCCGCGACCAATTCCACCGTTGCGGGCCGCAAGCGCACCGTGCCCGGCGTGCTGGTCGACGTGAAGTACCCGGCCATCGAGGCCAACGGCCCGGCCCAGTACCTGAGCGACCTGACCGATCCGAGCGATCCGAAGTCGGTGCTCAAGTCGCTCATCGTCGACGGCGAGGACCACACCAACGACTGGTCCATCACCGACTTCACGATGGACGAGCTGCGCCAGTGGATCCGCGGCACCACCTACGACGCCAAGGACCAGCGCCCCACCGACCTCAACGGCAAGCTGCCGATCCTGAGCTTCCAGGAAGTGATCGACATCGCCAAGGCCAAGAGCGCCTCCACGGGCCGCACGCTCACCGTGTACCCGGAGACCAAGAACCCGATCTGGAACAACGCGCAGGCCATTGCCAACGGCTGCGGCCCTGCGGGCAGCCATCCGCTGGAAGACGCGCTGCTGAAGATCATGAACTTCAACGATCTGAACCGGAAAGACGCGCCGATCTTCGTGCAGAGCTTCGAGCCCGAGAGCCTGAAGTACCTGCGCTCGGCCGGTATGAAGGCCCGCGCCGTTCAACTGGTGGACGGCAACGACGTCAACTACCAGACTGGCGAGATGATCTACGTCACCAAGGACGTCTACACCTTCGTCGACGGCCGCCCCTACAGCTGGACGCTGGCCGGCAACCCCAAGTGGTTCGGCGAGATGCTCACGCCCGCAGGCCTGGCCGACGTGAAGACCTATGCCGACGGCATCGGCCCGTGGAAGCCGCAGGTCATGGCCCACACCATCGTGCCCTTCGTCACGCCCAACAAGGGCCTGGCCGACGTGAACACCATCAAGCCCACCAGCCTGATCGCCGATGCACACAAGGCCGGCCTGTTCGTACACAGCTACACCTTCCGCAACGAGGCGAAGTACCTGGCCGGCATCTACAAGGGCGACCCGACAGCCGAGTACCTGGCGTACTTCCGCGCCGGCATCGACGGCGTGTTCTCGGACTTCGCGAACACGGCGTTCGCGGCGCGCAAGGCGTACCTGAAGGAAACGGGCCGCTGAGGCAGAACGGCGAAAGGCAGCCAGCACGATGTACCCCGGAGAACGACTCAACGGATACAGCCACCTGCTAGGCCTGCTGCTCGCGCTGCCTGCAACGGCGTTGCTGCTCGCCAAGACCTTGCCCACCGGCGACCCCGCGCGCATCGCGGGAGCGCTGGTGTTCTCACTCTCGGCCGTGGCCCTGTATGCGGCCTCCACCCTCTTTCACAGCACGCGCGGGCGGCTCAAGCGCATGTGGGAGCGCGCCGACCACTGCGCCATCTACCTGCTGATCGCCGGCACCTACACGCCCTTTGCGCTGGTCACGTTGCAAGGCCCATGGGGCTGGCTGCTGCTGGCGACGATCTGGGGCGCGGCGCTCTTCGGCATCTGGCGCGAGCTGATGCCGGCCAAGGGCGGCGAGGCGAAGAAGCCCTCGCTGGCGCTGTACATCGGAATGGGATGGCTCGGCGTGCTGGCCGCCGTGCCGCTGGCCGCGCGGCTCGACGGCGCGGGGCTCGCATGGCTGCTGATCGGCGGCGTGCTCTACACGGCGGGTACCGTGTTTTATCGCAACAGGCAAGGCTTCCGGCACGCGCACGGAGCCTGGCACCTGTTCGTGCTGGCAGGCACTGCGAGCCACTACGTGGCGGTGGGCTGGTTCGTGCTGTAAGGGGCCTGCGGGCCGGTCGTGCGGGGATAATCGCCGACCGATGATCGTCCGACCCCGCCCTCATTGGCTGCGCATGCTCTTCGTGTGGCGCGGCTCGGTCCTGCTGGACATAGCGCCGCAGCTCCTGTGGACCACCGCCTTCGCGGTGCTGGTGACGGTGCTTCACGGCCGGCTGTTCCAGTGGAAGGTGCCGCTCAACTTCGTGCCCTTCTCGCTCATCGGCCTGACGCTGGCCATCTTCCTGGGCTTTCGCAACGGCACGAGCTACTCGCGCTACTGGGAGGCGCGCACCCTGTGGGGCACGCTGCTCAACGAAACCCGCTCGCTGGTGCGGCAGGTGCTGACGCTGGCCGATGCGCCCGCCGAGGCAGGCAAGCCGACGCTTCGCCTCATTGCCTTCGTGCATGCACTGCGCCACCAGTTGCGCGGCACCGATCCCTCGGCTGATCTCGCACGGCTGCTGCCGCCCGAAGACTGCGCCCGCCTGCAGGCCGCGCGTTTCAAGCCGGCCGTTCTCCTGCTGATGGTCGGCGAATGGCTGCGGGACAAACGGAGGGGCGGCCAGCTCGACCCGACGCTCGCGCAGGCCATGGAAATTCCGCTGGGCCGCCTGACCGAAGCGCTGGGCGGATGCGAGCGCATCGCGGGCACGCCGATTCCATTCACCTACTCGGTCATCATCCACCGCACGATCTACCTGTACTGCGTGCTGCTGCCCTTCGGCCTGGTAGACGCCATCGGCCCCATGACGCCGGTGGTGGTCGCGTTCATCGCCTACACCTTCTTCGCGCTCGAAGCACTCGGGGCCGAGATCGAAGACCCCTTCGGCACCTCGCCGAACGACCTTGCGCTGGACACCATGTCCCGCACGATCGAATCGACCTTGCGCGAGATGATCGGCGAGCCGCAGCCCGCGCCGGCAGTGCCAGGGCCTGACGAGTACGTGCAAACCTGAACTGCCTGCCTTCTTTCAGATAACCTCGATTCCGTTTCGCTATATTTCCAAAAATACAATGGTTCGACTCACCGACAAGGGTTGACCCATGTTCATTCGACAGTTGAGCTACGTCGTCGCGCTGGCGCAGGAAAAGCATTTCGGCCGCGCGGCCGCCGCATGCAATGTGTCGCAGCCTGCGCTGTCGGGCGCGATCCGCGGCATCGAGCAGGAACTGGGCGTTGTCATCGTCCAGCGTGGACGGCGCTTCGAGGGCTTCACCAAGGACGGAGAGCGCGTACTCGCATGGGCGCGGCGCGTGCTGGCCGATTGCGAAAGCCTGCGCCAGGACGCCCGTGCCAGTGAAGACGACCCTGTCGGCACGCTGAGGATGGGCGTGATCCCCGCCTCCCTGCCGCTGGTGCCGATGCTCACGCAGTGCTGCCTGCAGCAGTACCCGCGCATGCGGCACGAGATCTACACGCTGTCGGCCACCGACACGCTACGCAAGATCGCCAACTTCGAGCTCGACCTCGGGCTCAGTTACCTCGACGACGAACGGCTGGGCGCCTTCGAGACGCTGCCGATCTTTCGCGAGCGCTACGTGTTCGTCGCGGCCGACAAGTCGATGCTCGAGGGCATGACGTCGATTTCGTGGTCGGACGCGGCGAGCTTTCCGCTGTGCCTTTTCACCACCAACCTGCAGTGCCGTCGCGGCATGGACGCAGCCTTTGCCGCGGCGGGCGTGGAAGCGGTGCCGCAGGTGGAGACGGATTCAATGACCGCGCTGTGGGCGCATGTGCGCCGGGCCGGGCTCTACAGCATCCTGCCGCACAGCGTGCTGTGCCTGACGGAGTCGGCCGAACAGCTCTGCGCAATACCGATGGCGCCGCAGCTGCAGCGCGACATCGGCCTTGTCATGCTCGGGCAGCAGCCGCGGGCGCCATTGCTGGACGCCGCCATGCGCCGCTTTCGCGAACTCGATCTGCAGGGCTGGGTGGACGGTTTTCTGCCGCCCACCTGAGCGGACTTTCCTTACTTCTTCGCGAAGCGCGCAGCCTCTTCCGACCCCTTGGTCGCATTGCCGGCGCTGTACGAGTGCGCCCCGACGCCCGCAAGCTCGCCGCCCTGGACGATCAGGTACTCGTTGCGGATCGGCCGCTTGTCGAAGTAGCACTCCAGGATCTCGCGCGTGCCGGCCGCATAACGCGCCTGCGCCGAGAGGCTCGTGCCCGAGATGTGCGGCGTCATGCCGTGGTGCGGCATGGTGCGCCACGGGTGGTCGGCCGGTGCCGGTTGCGGGAACCACACGTCGCCTGCATAGCCGGCGAGCTGGCCGCTCTCGAGCGCAGCGGCTATCGCATCACGGTCACACAGCTTGCCGCGTGCCGTGTTGATCAGGTAGGCGCCGCGCTTGAAGTTCTTCAGCGACTGCGCATTGACCATGTTCTCGGTTTCGGGGTGCAGCGGGCAGTTCAGCGTGACCACGTCGCACACCTTCGACAGGCTCTCCAGGCTGGTGTGGTGCGTAAGGCCGAGCTCTTTCTCCACGGCCTCCGGCAGGCGGTGGCGGTCCATGTAGTGCAGCTTGACGTCGTAGGGCTTCAGCAGGCGCAACACGCGCAGGCCGATACGGCCGGCGGCCACGGTGCCGATGTTCATGCCTTCGAGGTCGTACGAGCGCGCCACGCAGTCAGCGATGTTCCAGCCGCCCTTGATCACCCAGTTGTACGAGGGGATGTAGTTGCGCACCAGGCTCAGCGTCATCATCACGACGTGTTCGGCCACGCTGTTGCTGTTGCAGTAGGTCACCTCGGCCACGGTTATGCCGCGGTCCATGGCGGCCTGCAGATCGGTGTGGTCCGAGCCGATGCCGGCGGTCACGATCATCTTGAGCTTCGGCGCCTTCGCGATACGCTCGGCCGTCATGTAGGCGGGCCAGAAGGGCTGCGAGATCACGATTTCCGCGTCATGCAGTTCGCGGTCGAGCACGCTGTCGGCGCCGTCCTTGCTGGAGGTCACGACCAGCTGGTGGCCGTTGGACTCCAGGTACTTGCGCAGGCCCAGTTCGCCCGACACGCTGCCCAGCAAGGTGCCGGGCTTGAAGTCGATGCCCTTGGGCGTGGGCAGCGACTGTCCGTCTGGGTAGCGCTCCAGGTGCGGCAGGTCGTCGCGGGCGTAGGTCTTGGGGTAGCCGGTGACGGGGTCGTCGTAGAGCACACAAACAATCTTGGCCAATTTCATCTCCTGGTTGGGGTTGCAGCAACATTGCTGCACCGGGAGAGATGGTTTCCGAAGGGCGTTTTCGGCGCCAATCGTTTGATTCGACCGCGTGATAGGCCAGCCTTATCAGGCAGGCAATGCAGGCGCCTTCAGCCGTTGCGCCTGCAGATCGACCCGCCTGACGACAGGCCTGGCCCCTCCGGGCTCTCGGCCGGCGGGCTGGAAAAAGCCGCAGCAAAGCATCCGATGCCGGCGCTGCGCAGGGGCACATACCGGACCTGCTGACGCACGCAGAGCCGCTTGAGGCTGTCCACCGACTCATGGTCGATGCAGTCGACCGGAAACACCACCACCTCGGCCCAGGACACCGCGGAGGCCAGCAGCCCCGACCGGTCTTCGAGCCTGCCGCCGTGGCGCTGGAACTCGCCGCCGTGCCGATGCACGAGATCGCGGATGGCCGGCATCGAACTCGGCCGGCCGCCGACATAGAGAATCCGCCGGCCTTGCAACTGGCTGTCGAGATAGGCGCTGGGTGCGGCTTCGCCGGCATTCAGCTTCAGCTGGGCCTCGGCTGCCGCGAGTTCGCGGCCGAGTGCGATCGCATGCTCGCGCAGGTGATCCAGTTCTTCCTGATGCCGGCTCGCCTCGGCAACGGCCGCCACAGCAGCCTGCTCGGCGCGCTCGCGCCGCCCGGTCTGGACTGCAATCAGGGATGCGGCCCGCTCGCTCTCTTCCTGCCTGATCCGCGCCGCCATCTCGGGTTCATCCGGCGGAAACGATGGCCCCTTGGGGCTTGCGGCGTGATGAATCAGCTGGTGCTGCAACTTCGAGACCGCGCTGTCCCGCTCCTCGGTGAGTTCGTGCGACCGAAGCTGCTGGCGATCCAGCCGCTCGCGCAGTTCGGTGTTCTCCCGTCCGAGCGCGACCAGACGCCTGATGTCCGCCCGGTTTGCGGCGCCCACAAGGTGCGACAGCATGTGAACGTCGCCGAAGACCTTGCTCCTCAGTTCGGGCGTGGCCTTGCGATGCATGAGAACGGCCCAGTAGGCTCCGGGGATCTCTCCCTGGCGAAGTGCCTCTTCCCAGAACTCGGTCAACTCCGAGGCCATGTGGATCTTCGAGACACGCTGGATGACCGGAGCATGCCGATGATCCAGCGCTTTCTGCAATGCCTTGGCGACACCGGCGTTCTGCGTGGCGAGCCGCACTGAGTCGTGGTGGATATCCAGGTCGCTCACGCCTTGCAGGTCGCCGTATCGGGCCATCAGCTTGCGCAGTTCGGATGTCGTCAGGCAGGTGCCGATCACGGAGCAGAAGAAGTTCGTGTCCAGATCGGAAAGCCTGATGCGGCCGTTCGCCGCCGGCTCGTCCGCATCCACAACTGGATCGCAGCAGGCGGCGACACTGCGGAAAACCGGGCTCTGCGTTTCGGAAACAGCAGTCTGGCCCGACACAAGACGTTTGAACGGCGGGTTGAGCATCGTGTTTGTCACCTGGGCAGCAAGTTCGAGCGAGAGGCCTCTCGTAATATCTGCAAGAATATAGCGAAATTGCTGTCACACGTAGGACGAAGGCGTGCTGCGCCACATGGCCAGGGTTTTTCGCGGCGCGATTGGATGGAATACTCGCGCCATGGAACAAAAGATCGTTTCCCCCGCAAAGTCGGACCTTCGGGCCATTGCCACCCAGCTCATGCACGCGTCGGAGCTGGTGTCCGAAGCCAGCGGTCACGAGTTGACCGGTACAAGGACAGACCTCGCCGCGCTGCAGAAAGTCATCGACTCGAAGCTCGTCGAGCCTGAAGCCACCTACTCCCTTCAGGCGCTGGGCCTCGCATTCGGCAAAGTGTTTATCAGCACTCGTACCGATTTCGACTGGTGGATGGTCGAGGACGAGTACGGACGGGACCCCGCGCTCCGGTACAAGCAGACCTCGCTCCTGCTGTTTCCCAAGACCATGATCTCCAAGCGGATCGAGGACGGCAAGGCAGTCAACGTCACGGAGATGTTCGAGGGTCTGCAGGAAACCGTTCGCGAGGTGCTGGCCGAGCACTACCCGGATGCCTGATCTGGCTCGAAGCACCGCATGAAAACCATCGCGCCAATCGCCGCCGTGCTTGTGGCCGCCTGCACGACCATCGCGCCCAGCGCCTACGCACAGGCCCCGGCTTACGCAGGCCCGCTGTTCGACACGCACCTGCACTACAACCAGGAAGCCTGGGACGGCAACACCGGCCCTTACCCGCCCGCCGAGGCGCTCGCGCGCATACAGCGCAACAACGTCAAGGCGATCATTGCCAATTCGCGCCCCAACGCTGGCACGCAGACCCTGGCCGCAGCGCGCGAGACACGCGCCGCGGGCGTGACGGTCGTGCCCTTCGTGCGCCTGTACCGCAACCGCGACGACTACACCAACTGGTTCCGCGACGAGACCATCTACGAGATGGTGCAGACCGAGCTTGCGCGCGGCACCGCGAGCGGACCCTATCGCGGGCTCGGGGAATTCCACCTGTACGACAGCGCCGATGCCAACGGCCCCGTGGCGAAGAAGCTGATAGCGCTGGCTGAGCAGCGCAAGCTCGCAGTGCTCGCACACGTCGACGACGTGGCAATTGACCTGCTGATGGCAAACGCGCCTTCGAAGGGGCAGGCCCTGCGCTTGATCTGGGCCCACACCGGCATCGGTGGCCCACCGGTCGAACGGGTGCAGGCGCTGCTGGAGCGCTATCCGCTGCTGATGGGTGAGCTCTCGTACCGCCCGGGGCTGACCTGCGAAGGCGGCAGGCTGTGCCCCGAATGGCGTGCGCTGATCCTCAAGTACCCGGGTCGCTTCATGGTCGGCTCCGACACCTGGGTCAACCAGCGCTGGAGCGCCTATGACGAAACGATGCGCGGCTACCGCACCTGGCTCGGCGATCTGCCGGCCGACGTAGCGCAACGCATCGCCTGGGGCAACGCCGCCGCGCTGTTCGACCTTCGCTGATCAGCCTGCCAGCGCGGCCACCGCAATGCGCGTCGCCGACGCAATGACATCGTTGCGCCCCTTCGCGTCCTTCTGCGGAAAGGTCAGGTAGACCGACAGCACGATCGGTGCACCGGCCGGCGGCCACAGCACGCCGACGTCGTTCGTGGAGCCATACGAGCCCGATCCGGTCTTGTCCCCCACCTTCCAGCCGGCCGGCACGCCCGCCAGAAAGCGCTCTGTGCTCGTGGTGTTGCCCAGCAGCCAGGTCTGCAGCTGGTCGCGCTGCACTGTGCCCAGCGCATCGCCCAACGCCAGCCGCTGCACGCTGTCGGCCATGGCCGCGGGCGTGGTGGTGTCGCGCGGGTCGCCGGGGATGCTGGTGTTGAGCTCGGGCTCGGTACGGTCGAGCCTGAAGGCCTGGTCGCCGATGCCGCGCGCAAAGGCGGTAACGGCGGGCGGGCCACCCAGCACCTTCAGCAGCAGGTTGGCGGCCGCGTTGTCGCTGTACTGGACGGTGGCGGCGCACATCGCGGCCACGGTCATGCCGGTGGCAACGTGCTTCTCGGTGATCGGCGAATAGGCGACCAGATCCGCCTTGCTGTAGCTGATGTTCCTCGACAGCAGGCCGCTGTCCTTGGTGCTGCGTTCGAGCACGGCCGCGGCCAGCATCAGCTTGAAGGTGCTGCACAGCGGAAAGCGTTCGTGCGGCCGGTGCTGGATGCGCGCGCCGCTGCCGGTGTGGAAGCCGACCACGCCCAGGCGGCCGTCCGAGGCACTTTCGAGCGCGGCGAGCTGCGCTTCGGCCGAAGACTGCGATGCCGTACCAGACCACGCAGTGCATGCGCTGGCGAGCGGCATGACGGAGGCGGCAAGCAGCAGGCTTCGGCGCTGGACTAGAGGGTTCATTTCGTTTTCTCTTTCTTTGGTCGAGTGGATGGTACGAAGCGAATCCTAGGAGCGGCGCCCTCGTCGATCCAGCCTCCGGACGGCATTGTGCGTCCCGGGTGTATCCGCTGTAACGGCAAGGATTATTCAACCATATAGTTGAACATTGATCTGGAAATGCCTATATTCAACCTCATGGTTGAACTAGAACTCGCAGACGAACGGCTCGACGCCGTATTCCACGCCCTGGCCGACAGCACGCGCCGCACCATGCTGCAGTTGCTGTCCCATGGCGAATGCAGCGTGGGCGAACTCGGTGCGCCGTTTCGCATGTCCTTCGCGGGGGCGTCCAAGCACGTGAAGACGCTGGAGCGCGCGGGCCTGGTGTCACGCACCGTGCAGGGCCGCGCGCACGTCTGCCGGCTGGAGCCCGCCGCATTGGCCACAGCCGATGCATGGCTGCGCTACTACGAAGGCTTCTGGAACAACCGTCTCGACGCGCTGGAGCAGGAGCTGCGGCGCGAAGAGAAATCGCGCAAGTGATCTCCCCCTTCTTCGTTCACAAGGAGCACATACCCATGACGATCAAGCACAGCCTCGGCCAGCAGGTCGACCCCGGCACCCTGCGCATGGAGCGCACCCTGCCCGCCCCCATCGAGCGCGTGTGGGCCTACCTGACCGACCCCGACAAACGCGCCGCGTGGCTTGCCGGCGGCACCATGACGCAGAAGCCCGGCGAGATGTTCGACCTGCGTTTCAACCACACCGAACTCACTGGCGAAGTGGCTCCCGACCGCTACGCCGATTGCCGCCAGCCCATCGTGCAGAAGTCGCGGCTGGTGCGCATGGAAGCGCCGACGCTGCTGACGATCAGCTGGGACGAAGGCCCGGCGCCGTCGGAAGTCACCTTCGAGCTCACGCCGCAGGGCAACACCACGCAGCTCGTGCTCACGCATCGCCGGCTGGCAAGCCGCAAGGACATGGTCAGCGTGGCGGGCGGGTGGCATGCGCACGTCGATGTGCTCATCGAGGTGCTGGCGGGGCGCAAGCCACAGGGCTTCTGGACGAACCACGCGGCGCTCGAGAAGGACTACGAAGCGCAGATTCGCTGACTGAAGCAGCACGTTCCTCCTTTCATTTCTCTCACGCGGGGCCTTCGGGCCCCGTTTCTTTTGGGCGTTGGCGTTCGCGGGGATTGTCAAACCGCTGTCACCTGAGAACCGCAGTATCTGAGGCATTAAGAGTATTTGTGTGTTTTATTGCAAATAATTTTATTTGCACAAGAACAGAAGGACACCCACGTTCCTTCGGCGCAGCCGCGGGATATGCGTATCAGAACTTCGAGGGAAAACATGATCAGAGGAATGAACAAGCGCCGCGCATGGGCAGGAACAAGCATGTGCGCCCTGCTGCTTCTCACCGCTTGCGGTGGAGGTAGCGGCAACGGCTTCTCACCCATCGGCACACAGTCGCCTGGTAGCGGAAGCAACCCGGCGCCGACAGTCAACCAGGGCAAGAGCGGGCCCAAGGCACTCGTCGTCGAGATCGATGGCCTCACGCATGCGGCGCTTCGCGACGCCATGGCGCAGAACAAGGTGCCGGCATTGCAGTCGCTGCGCGTTGCACCGGCATGGACCGGCGGTGCCAACGGCACGCTGAGCGAACAGCGCACCACCGACGGCCCGGGCTGGGCCACACTGCTGACCGGCACGTGGGCGCAGCGCCACGGCGTGCGCTGGGACACGAACGACCAGCGCATCGACGTCAAGCTCGCGCCCTCGGTGTTCGCGCTCGCCAGGCAGAACAAGGCGGCCGCCTACAAGACAGCTTCCGTCACCGCAAGCGCGCTCTATCCGCTGCTGCTGTCGAACGAAACCGGCACGCTCGACAGCGCAATCGACTGCGCCGGCTCCGACACCTGCGTCACCGACCGCACCGCGCAACTCATCGAAACGGGCTACGACCTGCTGGTCGCGCAGTACGGCGCACCGGGCGCGGCGGCAAGCAGCGGCCTGAAGAGCGACGCGTACCAGCGCGCGATCGCCGACACCGCCGCCGGCGTGGGCCAGTTGCTGGCGCGCATCGCGCAGCGCACCACCAACGATCCGAAGGAAGACTGGCTCGTGATCCTCACGACCAGCCACGGCCTCGACACCTTCGGCGGTGCAACCGGCCTGCAGGACAACGACAACAAGACCATCTTCATCGCGAGCAACAAAACGCTCGCGGCGCAAGCCGGCGTCGGCACGGCCGCTCCTGCTGACGCAAGCCTGCTCGCGCTTTCGGCCGCCACCGACATCGCGCCGACCGTGTTGCGTCACCTCGGCGCGCTGCCTGCGACCGCCGACTACCGCTTCAACGGCCAGGCCCTGCAGGCGGCCACGTCGCTGCGTGGTCTCTCGGCGAAGACGGGTGCGGACAAGCGCAGCATCGAACTGTCGTGGACGCTCGCTGGCACCACGACCGCGCCAGTGCAGGTGCTGCGTGACAGCAAGCTGGTGGCTACGCTGCCAGCCGGCTCGAATGCCTACATCGACCCTATCGTCGCCGAGAGCGACGGGCCGTACACCTTCCAGTACGCGGTCGTCGCCAACGAGGCCACCGTGGCACTCACCGCGCAGATCGCCTACGTCAAGCCGATACCGCCGGAACCGCCGGTGACGCTCGCCGCCACGCTGGCGAACGGGCTGGTCAACTACTACCCGCTCAACGCATTGCCGGGCGTCGACACGAAGAACGCCTCCACGCTCGCCCCCTGGGCGGCCGACGCCAACGGCGGCGCGCTGGTCGACGATGGCTTCCCGGCACCCAACAAGGCCAAGGCGCTGCGCGTCGACAGCACCGTGAAGAACGCCAGCGGCACGGCCGGCTATCGCCTCGTGCAGAACAGCGACGTAACCACCAACCCGGCGGTCACGGCCTTCACCATCGGCTTCTGGCTGCGCACCGACAACACCTGCAGCCAGGGCGTGAGCAACGGCGGCACGGTGATCGGCAACAAGAACTACACCACCGGCGGCAACGCGGGCCTGGCCATCGGGCTGTTCGGCAGCTGCGAGATCCGCTTCAACGTAGGCACGGGCAGCGCACGCGCCGACAGCAACGGCTACAGCCTGAGCGCTGGCCAGTGGGCCTACGTGGCGGTGGTGATCGACAAGGCCGCACTCACGATGAAGGGCTACGTGATGGACCCCGTCAGGGGCATCCAGACCAACAGCACCGCCATCACCAGCGCGCTGGTCGACAAGCTCGGCGGCCTGGGCAACGGCCTGGGCCTGAACGAGGACGGCACCGGCCTCTACTACCAGCGCGAAACCTCTTCGCCGCGCGGCGCCATGGACTTCGACGACTTCGCGATCTGGAACCGCTCGCTCACGAACGACGAGCTGACCAGCATCTTCAAGTCGGGCACGCCGCTGTCGACGCTGCCCTGACCCCAATCACCCCCGAGCCCCAAGACAACAACGATTCCAGAGGATCAAACCATGCAAGTTCAAACCCTTCTTTGCGCGCGCCTCGTGCCCGCGCTCGTTCTGGCCTGCGCCCTTTCCGCCTGCGGCGGCAGCGGAGGTGGCGGCGGCTTCGTCGGCGGCACACCGACGCCCCCCACCACGCCCACGCAACCCGACACCGGCGTTGCCCCCGTGAAGAGCTGCGCACCCTGAGCCCCGCCGAACCATGTCCAACCAAAACAACAAGCCCATGACGAACTCACGTCGCAAATTCCTCACCGGCACGGCCACGACCGGCGCCGCGGCCCTCGCGCTGACAGCCTTTCCGCCGAGCATCCGCCGCGCGCTCGCCATTCCGGCCAACAACAAGACCGGCACCATCCAGGACGTCGAGCACATCGTGATCCTGATGCAGGAGAACCGTTCGTTCGACCAATACTTCGGCACGCTGATGGGTGTGCGGGGCTTCGGCGACCGCTTCACCATTCCACTGCCCAAGGGCTTGAATGTGTGGCAGCAAAGCGATGCCACCGGAAAGCCCATCCTGCCCTATCACCTCGACAGCCGCAAAGGCAACGCACAACGCGTGAGCGGCACCCCCCACTCCTGGAGCGACGGCCAGAACGCCTGGGACGGCGGGCGCGCATACCAATGGCCGCGCTACAAGACCAATGCGTCGATGGGCTACTTCAAGGAGGCCGAGGTAACGTTCCAGTTCGCGCTGGCCAATGCCTTCACGCTGTGTGACGACTACCACTGCAGCATGCATACGGGCACCAACTCGAACCGCATGTTCCACTGGACCGGCACCAACGGCCCCACGGGCGCCAACGTGGCCACCGTCAACAACGAATGGGACGACATCGGCCCGTCCACCACCGGCTACGAGTGGAAGACCTACCCCGAGCGGCTGCAGGAAGCCAAGGTCAGCTGGATCATCTACCAGAGCCTGCCGGACAACTTCACCGACAACCCGTTGGCCGGCTTCAAGCAGTACCGCAAGGCCAACGAGGATTCGGGCAAGCCGGTGAGCAACGACGGCCCGTCGCCCGCCTACGACCCGGCCAGCGACGACGCCGGCAACCCGCTCTACAAGGGCATTGCCAACACCATGCCCGACGGCGGCTTCCTCGAGCAGTTCCGCCAGGACATCAAGAACGGCAAGCTGCCGAAGGTGTCGTGGATCATCGCGCCCGCGGCCTACTCCGAGCACCCCGGCCCCTCGAGCCCGGTGCAGGGCGGCTGGTACATCCAGGAAACGCTGGACGCGCTCACCGCCGTGCCGGACGTGTGGAGCAAGACCGTGCTGCTCATCAACTTCGACGAGAACGACGGCTACTTCGACCACTACCCCTCGCCGGCCGCGCCCTCGCTCAACCCCGACGGCTCGATGGCCGGCAAGACCACGCTGCCCGAGGCCGACCTCGCCGTGGAACGCTTCACGCACCCGAAGCCGCCGGGCACCAGCGGCCAGCCCGCACCTGACGGCCGTGTGTACGGCCCCGGCGTGCGCGTGCCGATGTATATCGTCTCGCCATGGAGCCGCGGCGGCTGGGTCAATTCGCAGGCCTTCGACCACACCTCGGTGATCCGCTTCATCGAGGCACGCTTCGGCGTGAAGGAGCCCAACATCTCGCCATTCCGCCGCGCAGTGTGCGGCGACCTCACCAGCGCATTCAACTTCGCCACGCCCAACACGGAAGCACTGCCCACGCTGACGGGACGCACGACCAAGGCTGACGCCGACAAGCTGCGTGCCGACCAGCAGGCCCTGGCGCAAGTGGCGTTGCCGCTCGACCCGCAACTGCCGCGCCAGGCCACCGGCACACGCCCCTCGCGCGCCCTGCCATACGAGCTGCACACGAGCGCGCGCGCCGATGTCATCAAGGGCCAGATGCGGCTGATCTTCAAGAACAGCGGCAAGGCCGCGGCCGTGTTCCATGTGTACGACAAGCTCAACCTCGACCGCCTGCCGCGCCGTTACATGGTCGAGCCCGGCAAGACGCTCGACGACACGTGGAACCCCACGACCGACAACAGCGGCTTCTACGACCTCTGGGTGCTCGGGCCAAACGGCTATCACCGCCACTTCAAGGGCGACCTCAACCGGCTTCGCGCCGGTGGCACACCCAACCCCGAAGTGCAGGTGTGCTACGACATTGCAAACGGCAACGTGTACCTGGAAATGTTCAACGGCGGTGGTGGCGCCTGCAAGTTCACAGTGCGCGCCAAGGCCTACCGCGACGACGGCCCGTGGAACGCCACGGTGAGCGGCGGCGGCAAGGCCGAGCAACTGTGGGTGCTGGCCAGCAGCGGCCAGTGGTACGACTTCGCCGTTACCTGCGATGCCGATCCGGCCTTCTATCGCCGCTTTGCCGGCCGCGTCGAAACCGGCAAGCACTCGGTGAGCGATCCGGCCATGGGCCTCGCCGATCTCTGACAACGGACGGGGCCAACGCACCTGCATCGGGATATTGGCCGGCACAATTGCACGGCCCCTGTGCCTGTTCACGTGCAACCGGGGCGGCTGTCACACTGACGCCGCCCCTTTTTCTTTTTTACGCCGGCATTCCATGCTCCAAGAAGAACGATTCCTGCGCATCCGCAGCCTGCTCGCCACCTTCTCGCGACTCAGCGTCGAGCGCGTCATGCAGGACCTCACGGTGTCGCGCGAAACGGTGCGCCGCGACCTGCTCGAACTCGAAGGCCTGGGCGAACTGCGCCGCGTGCATGGCGGTGCCGTTGCCATCAAGGCGGAGCCCGAGCCGCCGCTCGCGGTGCGGCTGGTGGCGCGCCAGCGCGAAAAGCGCGCCATTGCCAAGGCCGCCGTCGCACTACTGCGGCCGGGGCAGACCATCTTCATGGACGCGGGCAGCACCATGTCGATCTGCGCGGAAGAGATCGGCACGCTGAGCGGCATGACGGTCATCACCAACTCGCTGAACATCGCGCTCAAGTTCGCGGGCGCGGGCGAAGGCCGACTCACCGGCAACCAGACCATCCTGCTGGGCGGCCAGATCGACGTGAAGGCGCAGGCCACCTGCGGCGACACCACGGTCGAGGCCATCCGCCGCTACCGCGCCGACGTGGCGCTGCTGTCGCCGGTGGGGCTGCACGCCAAGCATGGCGCGATGAGCTTCGAGCACCACGAGGCCACCGTGGCGCGCGCCATGGCCGAGCAGGCGCAGCAACTGGTGCTGCTGGCCGACCACGCCAAGATCGGCCAGGCCAGCCGCGTGACCTATGCGCGGACGACGGACATCGACGTGGTGGTCACCGATGCCAAGGCGCGCGAACTGCCGGGGCTGTCGGCACTGCGCAAGGCGTGCGAGCGGGTGATAGTGGCCTGAGGCGCATCGCATGCTGCGACCGGACGCGCCCCCTGCCTCGCGATGGGCGATGGCGGCCCTGGGCGCCGCAGCCTTCTTGCTCGCATCCGCGCCGGGCCTGGCTTTCGCTGCATCGGGCTGCCTCGAAACGGCCATGCAAGCCCCTTCACCGTCGCGCGCACTCGCAATGGCGACCTTCGCGCAACAGGAGCACCAGGCCTTCGGCGGCCAGTCCATGGATGCCGAAGGCCGCATGACCGAAGCCGGCGACTCCGAAGCCGAGGACACGCGCCGCACGGTGCCGGGCCTCGCGCCATGGCAGCGGGTGCTGGGCTACTGGCAGGCCGTCGATCCGCAGCTCCCGTCGCTCGTTCGCTTCGGCGCACTGCGGGGCGCCGACCGGCACCTGCTGATGCAGGCGTTGAACGAAGCGACGGCCGGGCGCCTGCAGGGCATGGGCGTCGGCCCCGACGAGGGGCTTGATTCAGTGGAGCTGCGCGCCGTTCAGGCCGCACTGAGCCGGGTCGCGGTGATCGACACGCCCTGGTCCGCGGCCTTCATCAGCTGGCTGGCGCGGCAGGCGGGGCTGGCGGACGACGAGTTCGTGTTCTCCGAGGCACATGTCGACTATGCGGGCGCTGCGTGGCAAGCCGGCGTCGAGGAGGCTGCGGGCCGCCCCACGCGCTACGCCCTGCGCGCCTGCGATCTGACACGCACGCCGCCGCGCGTCGGCGACCTGGTCTGCCAGGCACGCGGCGCGGGCGCCGGATTCGACACCTTCGACAAGATCGGCGAAGTGCTGGCCGCGCGGGACACCGGCGGCGAACCGCTGCCCATGCATTGCGACGTGGTGGTGGCTGTGGATGCCACGGGCTTCGACACTGTGGGCGGCAACGTGCTGCAGTCGGTCACGCGGCGCCGGCTCGACTTTGCGCCGGGCACGCGCTGGCTGGACCCGAGCTACCTGCCCGAGGGATGCACGCCGGGCGCTCCGGGGTGCATCGATCGCCACATGAGCCGCCAGCCCTGGTCGCTGCTGCTGCAGTGGCGCTGAGCGCGCTTACGCTTCCTTGTAGTACGCCTCGACTGTGCCCTTGAGCTTGAGCAGCAGCGGCTTGCCCTTGCGGTCGAGGGTCTTGCCGGCGGGCACCTTGATCCAGCCTTCGCTGATGCAGTATTCCTCGACGTCGAGGCGGTCCTTGCCGTTGAAACGGATGCCGATGTCGTGCTCGAACGCGGCGGCCACGTGGTGCGGGCTGCGCGGATCGATGGAGAGGTGGTCGGGAAGGGGTGGGCGGGGAGTGGCTTCTGTCATGGCGCGTGATGATAGGGGCTCCCGGGCCCGACCCTATCGCCGCTTCTTCGCGGGCCTTGCAGGCGGCTTGGGCGCGAAGCCCAAGGCGGCGCGTGCCAGTGCGTCGGCCTCGCCGTTGCGGTGGCGTGGAATCCACTGCACGCGCACGTCGTCGAAGCTGTCGAGCAAGGCGCGGGCATCGTCGAACAGGCCGGCCAGGCGCTCGATCGGTTTCGCCCCGGCCGGGCCGAGCTGCTCGACCAGGATGCTGTTGTCGCTGTAGGCCCGCACCGCCGTCGCACCCCGCTCGCGCAGGTCTTGCAGCGCGAGCGTCAGCGCCCGCAGTTCGGCCTCGTTGTTGCAGCCTGTGGCATGCGTGGCTTGCGACAGCGTGTGGCGCTTGCCGTCAGGCGCGGTGATGACGGCGCCGATGCCCATGCGCCCCGGGTTGGGCATGGCGCTGCCGTCGCAGTAGACGGTCCACGGAAGGCTGTCGGGCCTGGCTTCTCCTGCACTCATTCAGCAGTTGCCGCGCTTGATGCCTGCGAGGTTCTGGCAGGGCCGCTGGCCGGGCGGCGGCCCAGGGTCGTGCACATGCGGTGGCGGCCGGCGAATGGGGCGCACGCCGTCGTAGTACGGGTCGGGGCTCAGGATGACGACGGCCGGGGGATCGGCGGCCGCGGGCTGCGTGTCGGCGGGATAGCGCGGGATGATGGCCGGACCCGAAGGCGGATTGCTCGCCACCTGGTTGGGCGGTGCAATCGGTGCTGTCGGGGTCGGCGCCGGCGTGTAGTCCGGCCGGCGCGCCTCGGCGGGCGGCGATTCGAGGATCGGCACCTGCCGCGACTGCTTGCTGCCCGCCGGGCAAGCCACGTTGGTGTAGGAGATGGCCCCGCTGGCGTCCGTGCAGCGCACCACCTCCGCCGCATGTGCGCCCAGCGCCGCAGCGAAGATCATGAGGGAGGCAGCCAAGGTGCGCATCAGTCGATTTTTCGGCAGGGTTGCAGTCAGGTCAAACACCCGGGGATCGCCCCGGGTCATCCACTGTAGCCGTTGCGAGCGCGTTGTGCACCTGCGGCATGATCGCGGGCATGGACAACCACCGCCCGCACCCGCTCGTCATCGTCAAGCTTGGAGACACCTTCGAGGCCCTGCGCGCGCAGCGCGGCGACTTCGAGCACTGGATCGCCGACGGGCTCGACACGCACGCGCTGCCCCTGCTGGTGGTCGATCCGCGCCGCGGCGACGCCCTGCCCGACCCGGCCGAAGTGTCAGGCGCGGTCGTCACGGGTTCGCACGCGATGGTGTCGCACCGCAAACCCTGGAGCGAGACCACGGCCGCCTGGCTCGCGCAGCTCGTGGCGCGCGACACGCCGGTGCTCGGCATCTGCTACGGCCACCAGTTGCTCGCGCATGCGCTCGGCGGCGAGGCCGGCGACCACCCGCAGGGCGCGGAGGTCGGCACCGTGACCGTCACGCTCGACGATGCCGCCGCTACCGACCAGTTGCTGCGCGGCCTGCCCGCACAGTTCCCGGCCCACGTGGTGCACTGGCAGAGCGCTCTGCGCCTGCCCGAAGGCGCGGTGCGGCTGGCCGGCAACGACCACGAGCCGGTGCACGCGTTCCGCGCGGGCGCGCATGCCTGGGGCGTGCAGTTCCACCCCGAGTTCGACGCCGACGTCATGCGCGGCTACATCGACCAGCTGGCCGGCGACCTGGCCCGCGCCGGCACCGACCCGGCCGCACTGCGCGAGCACGTGGTCCCGACCGATGCAGCGGCCGGCCTGCTCGGGCGCTTCGCACGGATCGTCGAAGCGCATCACGGCGTCTGACGCCCTGCGCTGACAAAAAGCGCGTTTCGCTTCGGTTAAGGTGCGGTCCATTCGCCGTTTGCCCAACCCATCTTTCATGACCACTCCCTCCCCCGCGCCGACCCGCAAGCATTTTTCGATGCTCCGGGAATTCCACCTGGCCGACGCCTTCACGCTCGGCAATGCAGCCTGCGGGGTAGGCGCGGTGTTCCTCGCAATGGCCTTCATGGCGAGCCAGTCGCTCGCGCAGTTCCTGTGGTCGGCCGCGCTCGCACCGGCCGCTTTCATCTTCGACGTGCTCGACGGCCGGATCGCGCGCTGGCGCCAGACGCAATCTGCCCTCGGTCGCGAGCTCGACTCGCTGGCGGACATCATCTCCTTCGGCATGGCGCCCGCCGCGCTCGGCTTCGCGGCCGGACTCAACGGCGGCTGGGACTGCGTGATCCTGATCTATTTCGTGGGCTGCGGCGTGAGCCGGCTTGCGCGCTTCAACGTGACGGCCGAGGCACTGTCGGCCGGCTCCGACAAGGTGAAGTACTTCGAGGGCACCCCCATCCCGACCAGCGTGGTGCTGGTGGGCGTGCTGGCATACGCGGCCTGGCAGGGCCACATCGGCAGCGCCTTGTGGGGCGGCGCCTGGGTCATCGGGCCGTGGCAGTTGCATCCGCTCACGCTGCTGTTCGCCCTGTCGGGCACGCTCATGATCAGCAAGACGCTGCGAATCCCGAAGTTCTGACCGCTCACTCGAGACGAAGGAGACACGCCGATGACCATGAAGCTGTATTTCGACCCGCACAGCCGCTCGCACATCGCCAAGTGGATGCTCGACGAAGCCGGCGCCGACTACGAGATCGTGACCACCCTGCTCAAGGACAAGGCGCACAAGAAGCCTGAGTTCCTGAAGATCAACCCGGCGGGCAAGCTGCCGGCGCTGGTCGACGGCCAGGCGCGCGTCTTCGAGAACGCCGCCATCTGCATGTACGTGGCCGAGAAGTTTCCGGGCAAGCGGCTTGCGCCCCCCGTCGGCACACCAGACCGGGGCCGCTACCTGTCGCTGATGGTCTATTCGACCGCGCAGCTGGAGCCCGCAATGGGCGACGCCATCTTGAAGATCCGCAGCAACAACAGCGCGCGCGGCTGGACCAATTTCGAAGCGGCCAAGGACGCGGTCGAGCGCGAACTGCGCTACGGGCCCTACCTGTTCGGCGCGCAATTCACCGCGGCCGACGTGATGATCGGCTCGATGCTCATCTGGCACCGCGCGTTCGGCGGCGTCCTGAACCGGCCTACGCTCGACGCCTACATCGACCGGCTGCAGGCCCGGCCCAAGGGCATGAAGTTCGGCTGAACTCTGCGCGGCATGCCGCGCTTGTGACAACGCGCGGCAAAGGTACGTCCTTTAATCGGCTTCCTTGTTCCTTCCAATAAGAGAGACGCCCGCATGACATCGAAGAACGCCACGCCTTCCCGGTTTTCGCTCACGGCCCTTTCCGTGGGCCTGGTCGCCCTGCTCGCCGCCTGCGCAAGCACGTCGCCGCCCGGCGGGCGCAGTGTGACCATCGAGCGAACCACCTTCGGCATCCCGCACATCACCGCGCCGGACTACGAGGGCCTGGCGTACGGCAGCGCCTATGCGCATGCGCAGGACAACGTCTGCCAGACGGCCGAGCACCTGCTCACGCTGCGCGGCGAGCGCTCGCAGTTCCTGGGCGCGCAGAACACCGGCGACCTGGGCCTGGGCCGCGCGCCGAATGCGCAGATCGACCTGTTCATCCGCTATCACATGGACGACGCCGCGCTGGCGCGTGCAGGCGCTACCACGAGCCCCGACGTGCAGGCCGCGCTGCGCGGCTACGTGGCCGGCTACAACCGCTACCTGCAAGACGCCGGCCCCAACGGGTTGCCCGAAGCCTGCCGCGGCAAGCCCTGGGTGCGGCCGATGACGGCTGGCGACCTGTCGCGCGCCACCGAGATGTCGATGATCCAGGGCGGCCTGGGCGCGCTGGCCGGCGCAGTGCTGGCCGCGGTGCCGCCCGCCCCCGGCGCCAAAACAAGCGCCGCGCCGGTGGACCTGAAGGAAGCCGTGGCCGAAATCGGCCGCCACAGCTTCAACGCCAACCCCGAGGGCGGCGAGCTCGGCTCCAACGGCTGGGCCTTCGGGCGCAACGCCACGCCGGACGGCAAGGGCCTGCTGCTGGGCAACCCGCACTTTCCGTGGACCGGCACCAACCGCTTCTGGGAAATGCACCTCACCATCCCCGGCAAGCTCGACGTGATGGGCGCCACCGGCGGCCTGAGCCCTGTGGTGGCCATCGGCTTCAACAAGGACGTGGCCTGGACACACACCGTGTCGACCGGCAAGCGCTTCACGCTGTACGAGCTGAAGCTCGACCCCAATGACCCGACGGTGTACCTGGTCGACGGCCAGCCGAAGAAGATGGTTGCGCGCACCGTGGCACTGCCCGCCGCGGCAACGGGCGGCACCGCGCCGCCGGTGCAGCACACCTTCTATTCGACCGACTGGGGCCCCGTGATCTCGCTGCCGCGCGCCGGCCTGGGCTGGACCGCGCAGAAGGCCTACGCCATCCGCGACGCCAACACGCTCAACGTGCGCTCGGCCGAGAGCTGGATGAAGATGGCGCTGGCCCGCAACGTGACCGAGCTGCGCGCCGCCATGGGCAACCAGGGCATGCCGTGGATCAACACCATTGCGGCCGACCGCGACGGCAACGCGATGTACGCCGACCTGTCGGTGGTGCCAGACGTGTCGGCCGAAATGCTGAAGAGTTGCGCGCCCTCGCCCGCCGCCGCCGCGCTGCTCAACGCGGCCGGGCTGCCGGTGCTCGACGGCTCGCGCAGCGCCTGCGCATGGAACCGCGACAGCGCGGCCGCAGCGCCCGGCATCATCGCGCCGGCGCGCATGCCGGTGCTCATCACGCCGGACTACGTGCAGAACAGCAACGACAGCTTCTGGCTCAGCAACCCCGAAACCGCGCCGATGGCGAGCGTGTCGCCGTTGGTGGGCCCGATCGGCGTGCCGCAACGACTGCGCACGCGCAGCGCGATCATGGAAATCCGCGGCCGGCTCTCGGGCGGCGACGGCCTGCCCGGAAACCGCATGGGCGCGGCCGAGCTGCGCAGCGTGATCTTCCGCGACAGGAATCTCGCAGGCATGCTGGTGATGGCCGACCTGCAGGCCGCCTGCAGTGCCGCCGGCAACACGCTCACCACCGATCAGGCGCTGGGCTGCCGCGTGCTCACCGCCTGGGACCGCACCAGCAATGCCGACTCGAAGGGCGCACCGCTGTTCCGCGAGTTCTGGCGCAAGACGAAGGACGTGCCCAAGGTCTGGCGCGTGCCGTTCGACCCCGCGCAGCCGGTGGCGACGCCCGCCGGGCTCGACATGGCCACGCCGGCCACGCGCGAAGCCGTGTTCAAGGCGCTGGGCGACGCGGTCGGCATCCTGCGCACCGCCGGCTTCGCGGCCGACGTGCCGCTGGGCGTGCCGCAGTCGCGCCTGGTGCGCGGCCAGAAGATCGCGCTGCACGGCGGCGACGAGTTCGAGGGCGTGCTCAACAAGCTGGAGTCGCAGGGCCAGTCGCTGATCGACCCGAAGGGCTACAACGTCAACTACGGCAGCAGCTACATGCAAGTCGTGACCTTCGACGCCAACGGCCCGGTTGCTCAAGGCCTGCTGACCTACGGCCAGAGCAGCGACCCGGCTTCGCCGCGCGCCTACGACCAGTTGCCGCTGTTCGCAGCCAAGCAGTGGCATCCATTGCCGTTCCACCCCGCCGACGTGCGAGCGCAGCGCGAAGGCACCCCGCTGCAGCTCGCGTACTGACACCGCCCATCCATGTCACAGCAAACCGCCCCTTCCCACACCGCCCCGAGCGGGCTCGGCGAACTGATCCGCATCGCCGAGGCGCAGCCGCTGTCGCCAGCCTGCGATCACTTCTACTTCCTGCGCCACGGGCAGACCGGCCGCAATGCGCTGCGCATCTTCCAGGCGGTGGACGAGCCCCTGAGCGAGCTTGGTCTGCAGCAGGCCGCGCGCGCCGCGGGGCTGCTGGCCGGCGAGCCGATCAGCACCGTCGTGTGCAGCGACGCGCGGCGCGCGCACGACACCGCGTACACCGTGGCCACGACGCTAAAGCTCATGCCGGCCGCACAGGCCGCGCTGCGCGAGCGCAACTTCGGCGCGCTGATCGGTACCTCGTCCGCCAACATCGACTGGGCCTGCGAGCCGGAGGGCGGCGAAACGCTCACGCAGTTCGTCGCACGCACGCGCGACGCGCTCGACACGGCCCTGCGGCTGCCCGCCCCGGTGCTGGTGGTGGCACATGGCGGCACGCTCTACGCGCTGGCCGCCCTGCTGGGCGTGCCGGTCGACGTCGGCCTGCTCGGCAATGCGCAGCCCTTGCGTTTCGAGCGCCACGGCCCCACATGGGCCGTGACGCCGCTGCTGCGGCAAGCCGACGGCGACGCAGCCCTGGCCTAGCCTCCCCCCACTCCTCGGGCCTTGTTGCCGTCCACCCAACGAACCGCCACACACCATGGAATTCAAGGACTACTACAGCGCACTGGGCATCGACCGCACCGCGTCCGACGACGAAGTGCGCAAGGCCTACCGCAAGCTCGCCCGCAAGTACCACCCCGACGTCAGCACCGAGCCTGACGCCGAGAAGCGCATGCGCGACATCAACGAGGCCAAGGACGTGCTTGGCGACAAGGAAAAGCGCGCCGCCTACGACGCGCTGGCCGATCGTGTCGCGCGCGGAGGCCATCCCGAGGGCGACTTCCAGCCGCCGCCGGGCTGGGACGAAGGCTTCGAGTTTCACCGCGGCCCGCGCCAGGGCCCGGCCGACCACGCTGACTTCAGCGAATTCTTCTCGTCGCTGTTCGGCGAGGCCGAACGCCGCGGCGCCGCGCGGCAGAACTTCCGCGCGCGCGGCGAAGACCATCATGCGGCCATCGAGATCACGCTCGAAGACGCGCTCAACGGCGCCGAGCGCGAGATCACGCTGCGCGCGCAGACCGTCGACGCACAGGGCCACCCGCAGTGGGAGAACCGCACGCTCAGCGTGAAGATCCCGCCGGGCGTGCACCCGGGCCAGTTCATCCGCCTCGCGGGGCAAGGCATGCCCGGCCACGGCGGCGAGCCGCCCGGGGACCTGTACCTCGAAGTGCGCATCGCGCCGCACAAGCTGTACCGCGTGGAAGAGCGCGACCTGTACATGACGCTGCCCATCACGCCCACCGAAGCCGCGCTGGGTGCGCAGGTGCAGGTGCCAACGCCCACCGGCGGCGTGGTCGAAGTGACCGTGCCGCGCAACGCGCGCAACGGCCTGAAGCTGCGGCTCAAGGGCCGTGGCTTCGCAGGCAAGACGCCCGGCGACCTGTACCTGCTGCTCGACATTGCGCTGCCGCCCGCCGACAGCGACGATGCGCGCAAAGCCTACGAACAGCTGGCGCAAGCCACGGCATCGTTCCACCCACGCCAGCATCTGGGAGTCTGAGCATGGTGAATTTCACTGTCACAACCGCCACCGCCGTCAGCGCCTCGCAGCCGCTCGCGGCGAGTGAACTGGCGCACGCCGTTGGCGCCGACACCGCCTGGGTCGTGCAACTGGTCGAGGTCGGCATCCTGCGGATCGAGACGACCGAGACCCAACCCGAGCGCTGGCAGTTCTCCAGTGCCGACCTGCAGCACGCGCTCGAAGCGCGCCGGCTGGAGCGCGACTTCGGCGTGGGCCTCGACGCGGCCGCGCTGATCCTCGACCTGCAGCACGAGGTGCGCCGGCTCAAGGCGGTGCTGCAGGCGCGCGGCCTGCGCTGAGCTACTGCATCTGCTGCAGGTTGCCGATGCGCACCAGCATCTCGGTGAACATCTGCAGGTCGGCGTCGAGGTCGGGCACTTCCTTGTATTCCTTGGCGTTGTGCCCGGTGTACTTCTTGCCGGGCATGCCGGGGCCGAAGCTGATCGCGTTGGGCATCTGCTTGGCCGTGGTGGCGCCGGCCGCGGATACTGGCTTGGCCTCGAGGCCGGTGGTGTCGCCGTAGATGTTGAGCAGCGTCGTCAGCCACTGGCCAGAAGGGTCGCGCGCCATCCAGTTGCCCTGGTCGTACTTGATCTCGACTGTGGCCTTGTTCGCCGCAGCCCAGTCATTGATCTTCGCGGTGACTTGGGCCTTGAGTTCTTCGGGCGTGCGGCCGCGCGGCATGCGCGTGTTGACCGCCACGACCACCCGGCCGTCGGCACCGGTGCGGATCAGGTTGGGAGAGAAAGTCAGTGGCCCCATGAAGTCGTCCCTGTAACCCAGACCGATCTTCTCGCCGAGGTAGCCGGTGCCGTAGAGCGCATCGACGTACTTCACCGCCTTGAAGAACTGGTTGTCGGCCAGCGCGACGCCGGACTCCAGCAGGAACAGGCCCAGCCGCGGCAGCGGATTCACGCCGTTCTGGGGCTCCGAGCCATGGGCCGACGTGCCAGTGACCTTGATGGCGATGCTGTCCCCGTCACGCGTGATGGCAATCGCAAACTTGCCGCCCTGCGGTTCGTACTTCTGCAGGAAGGCCGGCTTCGCGGCTTCGAGCTTTGCGAGCACCGCAGCGAGGTCGCCGCCCTTGAGCGTGGCGGTGGCGGTCTGCGAAATCGCGTTGACCGCGGCGGCTGCGCCCATGTCCGTGATCGCGGTGACTGCACCATCGGTTTTCTCCGCAGGGAAGAACACACTCAGCGAGCCCGCGCCCTTCTCGGCCACGACCGCGGGGTAGCCGCTGTCGAGCACGATGTTGTAGGCCGGCAGCGGCACCTTGCCGCGGTAGTACTCCATGGCGTCGCCACCGGTTTCCTCGGTGGTCTCGATCATCAGGCGCATGGTGCGCTGGATCGGCAGGCCGCTTTCCTTCACCGTCTTCATTGCATAGAGCACGGCCGCGATGGAGCCCTTGTCGTCGATGGTGCCGCGGCCGTAGAGGCGATCGCCCACGCGCACCATGGTGAACGGGTCGAGCCGCGTGCCGTCGTCGAGCACCCATTCTGAAAGCACCGCGGGCACCACGTCGGAATGCGTGAGGATGCCGAACTCTTCAGTGCCCTTGCCCTTGAGGCTGACTTCGAAGATGCGGTTGTCGACGTTGCGGTAAGCAAGCCCGAAGTCTCGCGCCATCTTCTCGACCAGCTTGCCGAAGTCGATGATCGTCGGGTTCTCGTGCGGCGGGATCTGCACGTTGCGCGCAGTCGGCAGCGCCACCATGGCACCGAGGCTCGCGATCACGGCCTTCTGGTTGTGCAGGCGGTTGTACAGGCCGAGCAGACGCGCGATGTTGGTGAGGTCGTCACCAGCCAGCGGTGCCTTCTTGCGATAGGCGGCCACGGCGGGCTTCAGCTCGGGGTTGGCCTTCTCGGCCTGGGCCAGGAAAGCGTTGAAGCTGGAGGCGGGCTTGCCGCCTTGCCAGGCCGCGGCCAACTGGTCGAGCGCGGGTTTCTTGAGCGTCTCCGAGAAGGCCGGTGCGGTGAGGCCAACTGCCATCAAGCCCATGGTGAGGGCTGGCAACGAGAAGCGAAATTGCAGCATGTGCGTGACTCCCTTTTCACAAAAATGGAAGCCTTCGACGATACCCGAGCCACGCGCTGCGACAGGTCTCTGCGCACTACGAAGAAACGTTGCGCACGAGGGAGAAAGCGCAGCGTTAAGTTCGCCAACCGCGTGCGTTACTGCATCTGCTGCAGGTTGCCGATGCGCACCAGCATCTCGGTGAACATCTGCATGTCGGCGTCGAGGTCGGGCACTTCCTTGTACTCCTTGGCGTTGTGCGCCGTGTACTTCTTGCCGGGCATCGCGGGGCCGAAGTTGATGGCGTTGGGCATCAGCTTCGCGGTGGTGCTGCCAGCCGTGGGCACCGGCTTGGCCTCGAGGCCGGTGGTGTCGCCGTAGATGTTCAGGAGGGTCGAGAGCCACGCGCCCTTGGGGTCGCGCGCCATCCAGTTGCCCTGGTCGTAGGCAACCTCGAGCTTCACGTTGTTCGCGCTCGCCCACGCATCGATCTTCGACGTGACCTGCGCCTTCAGCTCGTCGGGCGTGCGTCCGCGCGGCATGCGCGCATTGACCGTGACTTCGAGCCTACCGTCGCTGCCCATGCGCACGAGGTTGGGCGAGAAGGTCAGCGGGCCCATGAAGTCGTCGGCGTAGCCCAGGCCCATCTTCTCGCCGAGGTAGCCGGTACCGTAGAGCGCGTCGATGTACTTCACGGCCTTCAGATAGTGGTTGGCGGCCAGTGACACGCCGGACTCCTGCAGGAACAGCGCGAGGCGCGGCAGCGGGTTCACGCCTTCCTCCGGCCGCGAACCATGGGCCGAAACGCCTGTCACTTTCAGCTCGATGCTGTCGGCGCCACGCGCAATGTCGATGGCGAACTTGCCGCCCTGCCCTTCGTATTTCTGCAGGAAGGCCGGCTTTGCTGCTTCGAGCTTTGCGAGCGCGGCCGCAAGATCGCCGCCCTTGAGCGTGGCCATCGCCGTCTGCGAAATCGCGTTGGCCGATGCGGCGCTGCTCATGGCCGTGATGGCTGTCGATGCGCCATCCGCCTGCTCCGCCGGGAACAACACCTTCAGCGCGCCCGAGCCCTTCTCTGCCACCACGGCCGGGTACTTGCTGTCGAGCACGATGTTGTAGGCCGGCAGCTGCGTTTTGGTGCGGTAGTACTGCATCGCGTCGCCACCGGTTTCCTCGGTGGTCTCGATCATCAGGCGGATGCTGCGCTCGATGGGCAGGCCGCTTTCCTTCACGGCCTTCATCGCGTAGAGCACTGCGGCGATCGAGCCCTTGTCGTCGATGGTGCCGCGGCCGTAGAGAAAGTCGCCGATGCGGGTCATCTTGAAGGGGTCGAGCCGCGTGCCATCGTCGAGCACCCATTCGGACAGCACCGCAGGCACCACGTCGGAATGCGTGAGGATGCCGAACTCCTCGCCGCCTTTGCCCTTGAGGCTGACTTCGAAGATGCGGTTGTCGACGTTGCGGTAGGCAAGCCCGAAGTCGGTCGCCATCTTCTGCACCAGCTGGCCGAACTCGATGATCGACGCGCTTTCATGGGGCGGCACCTGCACGTTGCGCACCGTCGGAATCGCGACCATAGTGCCGATGCTCGCAATCACGGCTTGCTGGTTCTTCAGGCGGTTGTAGAGGCCGAGCAGGCGCGCGATGTTGACGAGGTCGTCGCCGGCCAGCGAGGCCTTCTTGCTGCGGTACGCATTCACGCTGCTCTGCAATGCGGGCTGGCTCTTTGCAGCCTGCGCGAGGAAGGCGTTGAAGTCGGCGGCCGGCTTGCCGGCCTGCCACGCGGCGGCGAGCTGATCGAGTTGGGGCTTCTTGATGGTTTCGGCGTGCGCCTGCGCACCAAGGGCGAGCGCGACGCCCAAGGAAAGCGCCGACAATGAAAATCGAAAATGCTGCATCAGGGTCTCCCCCTCATTCTGAAAACACTCCCCGACGATAGCCGAGCAAAGAATCGAACGAACAATGAGCAACAGCACCGACAAGATCCGCTGCGCCTGGGCCCAGACCGACCCGCTGCTGGCCGCCTATCACGACGCCGAATGGGGTGTGCCCGAGCGCGACAGCCGCGCGCTGTGGGAAAAGCTCATGCTCGACGGCTTCCAGGCTGGCCTCTCGTGGCTCACCATCCTGCGCAAGCGCGACGCGTTCCGCAAGGCCTTCAAAGGCTTCGTGCCGGAGAAGATCGTCAAATTCACCGAGGCCGATGTCGAGCGGCTGATGCAGGACGCCGGCATCGTGCGCTCGCGCTCGAAGATCGAGGCCACCATCGGCAATGCACGCGCCTACCTCGCGATGCAGGCGGCGGGCGAAGATTTCTCCGAATTCATCTGGGGCATGGCGGGCGGCAAGCCCATCGTCAACCGCACCGGCAGCGTGCCGGTGAAGACGCCGCTGTCGGAGGATATTTCCGCAGTGCTCAAGAAGCGCGGCTTCAAGTTCGTCGGCCCCGTCATCGTCTACGCGTGGATGCAGGCCACAGGCATCGTGGACGACCACGCGCACGACTGCCACCGGCACGGCGCCAAACACAAACCCAAGCCCCAATGAAAAAACCGGACGCTGCTTTCGCAGGTCCGGTTTTTTATTTACGTGTGACTGAGGCGGCTTGCGCCGCCTTCAATTACAGGCCGGCTTGACGCGTGAAGGTCAGGCCCTTCGCTTGCGAGGGGATCACGCTGCCAGCGAAGGTTTCGGGACGCAGGTTCTGGCCAGGTGCGTGTGCAGCGGCAACAGCCTCGCTGCGAACAGTGGCGCGGTCGACCGAAGCGGTCAGGGCGGGCGTTGCGGTCGACGCAGCGCCTTCGTTGTCGCCATAAGCGTTGCCGGCACGGGCAGCTGCCACGGCTTGGGGCGCCACTTCGGCGCGGCTGTAGCCAGAGGTCAGGGGCTGAACGCCTTCGTAGGTTTCTGCATGGGCGCCAGCGGCGGCGAGCAGGGACAGAGCGGCGGCGGCGAGGATGTTCGAGGTCTTCATTTCAATTCCTTCTTCATTGGGCTTTTGGGTGCCCCAAGTGTGCACCGCGATTCCTAGGGTAAACCCCCGCTCAATCGAATCGCAGTGTTCATGAAATTGAAACAATAACGAGGAACTTTCGGTCAAGGCTAACTCAACTGCCCTTTCGGTCGCCGGAAATGCGGTTAGTTTGTGTACTTTTCTTCTAGCCCGTCAAGTGTCGGGCATCGCACAAGCAAATTCATGCACATTGCATGCCAGCCACCGCACCCCGCAAGCTCTTTGTCTCCCCAATGGGCCGGTCCGTGAGCTTTGCACAATTCGCAATTCACAAAAGATCGTGCCCATAATGAAGGCTTGATTGGGCAAATGGTTGCGAATGAGCCTCGCGGTATTTGCGAATCTTGCGAATAACCGGATCAAGCGATGAAGAAGACTTTCATGGGCGTGCGGCTGCGCAGCCTGCGCGAAGAGCGCGGCCTGAGCCAGCTCGCGCTCGCGCAGCAGTTGGGCCTGTCGCCCAGCTACCTGAACCAGATCGAGCAGAACCAGCGGCCGCTCACGGTGCCGGTGCTTCTGCGCCTGCATGCCACGCTGGGCGTCGACATCCAGGCCTTCTCCGAAGACGAAGAAGCGCGCCTCATCGCCAGCCTGCGCGAGGCACTGGCCGACAACCCCGGCGGCGATGCCGTCGCGCTGGCCGAGCTACGCGAAGTCGCCACGCAGATGCCGGCCGTGGGCCGCGCGCTGGTTGCGCTGCACCAGCGCCACCGCGATGCGATGGAACGGCTCGAGGCATTGGCGGGCGAACTCGGCGACGGACGCGGTGATCTCGCACGAATGCCGCAGGCTCGGCCCATGCCCTTCGAGGAAGTGCGCGACTTCTTCTTCGCGCACCAGAACCACATCGCGCCGCTCGATGAAGCGGCCGAAGCCCTCGCCGCGCGATGGCGCCTGCGAGAAGGCAGCCCCGGCGACCGCCTCGCGCGCCAGTTGCTCGATGCGCATGGCGTGCGGGTTGTGCCCGCCGAAGACGGTGAGGCCGGCGCGCAGCGGCGCTACGACCCGGGCTCACGTGTGCTGAGGCTCTCGCCCTACCTGGAGCCCGGGCAGCATGCATTCCAGCTCGCCACGCAGCTCGCCTTCTTCGAAGTGGGCGACATGCTCGACGAGCTGGTGGCCGCCGCGCCGCTGTCGAGCGACACGGCCCGCTCGCTCGCGCGCATCGGCCTGGCCAACTACTTCGCCGCCGCGCTGCTGCTGCCCTACGGCGAGTTCCTCGAAACTGCCGAGCAGTTGCGCTACGACATCGACCAGCTGGCGCGCCGCTTCGGCGTGGGCTTCGAGACCATCTGCCACCGCCTGAGTTCGCTGCAGCGACCCGAGGCGCGAGGCGTGCCTTTCTTCCTGATCCGCGTCGATCGCGCGGGCAACATCTCGAAGCGGCAATCGGCCACGCACTTCCACTTCTCGAAGACCGGCGGCACCTGCCCGTTGTGGAACGTGTACGAGGCCTTCGCGCAGCCCGGCCGCGTGCTCACGCAGCTCGCTCGCATGCCAGACGGACGCGCCTACCTCTGGATTGCACGCACCGTGTCGCACGGCTACCGCGGCTACGGTTCGCCCAACAAGACCTTCTCGATCGGGCTGGGCTGCGACATCAGCCACGCCACGCGGCTGGTCTATTCAAAGGGCATGGACTTGCGCGACCCCGACGTGCCCACACCCATCGGCGCGGGCTGCAAGGTGTGCGAGCGCGAGGCCTGCCCGCAGCGCGCGTTTCCGTTCGTCGGCCGGCCGCTCGACGTGGACGAGAACCAGAGCCGGTTCATGCCTTACGCGGCAGCACCGTCCGGCAACAACGCGATCGTCAGGAGCGCGGCCAGGCGCGCACCAGGGTCCGCAGCGCGACCCCGCCGCTCCCCTTGACCTCGGCGCGATAAGTGCCCACCAGGGCCTCGCGCTCGGCTGCGGCCTGCGGGTCGTTGCGCCAGGCCAGCAATGCGGCCACATCGGCATCGGGCAGCGCGGCGAGCAGTGCCTGCGTTATCTGCTTTTCGAACTCGCGCGCCACCAGCATCAGGTTGCGCGGGCGCGTCGACGTCACACCACGCGACCACAGCGTGTCGAGAGCCATGTCGAGCGTGCGGTCCGGCAGCGAGCTGAGTTGTCCGCCGTTACCGCGCGCCAGTTGCTTGACCACCGCGCTCATCAGCAGCTGGCTTGAAAAGTCGATCTCGCGAACATCGGCCACGGCCATGCGTTCGAGCAGTTCGGTGCGCGCTGGGTCGGCCGGCCTGGCGCGCTCGCGGTTGAAGAACTCGGCCCTGCCGGCCTCGCTCATCGCGGTGTAGTCGGTACGCAGCTTCACGAAGCGGGCCACGGCGGCCTGCACTTGCGGGCTGAGTGCGGCACCGCCGTTGCCTGCCGATGCCACTTCCTGCTGGATGGCGGACACCGAGGCAGCGGTGTTGAACGCGCGCGTGGCAGCCATGTCCAGCGCCTTGAGCGCCTTGTCGGCGATGGCTTGGTCATCGGGGTCAAGCAGCTCCTTCGCTCCGCGCGCGACGGCGCCGGGTGCATAAGACGCCTGGTAGCGCGCCTGCACGCCTTCGAACTGCAGGAGTGCTTCCGCACGGTTCTGCGCCCAGCCCATCAACGGGGCCAGAAACAGCAAGAGCAACAGGGAGAAACGGAACGGCGAAAGACGGTTCGGAGAGAGCATGGTGCCATTATTGGCACACCTGCCCGCTCCCCACGTCGCGCCATCTTGTGAAGTAACGCAAAAGTTCAGGCTCGTCGCCATGGAATCGAAACGTGCCGGCTTGCAGCCAAGCAACTGGATGTGACCGGCCGCGAGGCATATGATTCAACCGAGATATTTCGTAAATTCGATTGAATAATTTTCATGCTCCAGTCGATCCTCGAAATACGTCATCTGCGCACGCTCATCGCGCTTCGCGACACTGGCAGCCTGGTGCGCGCGGCGCAATTGCTCAACCTTACGCAATCGGCGCTGTCGCACCAGATCAAGCTGCTCGAAGACCGCTACGACGCACAGCTGTTCGAGCGCAAGTCGGTGCCACCGCAGTTCAGCACCACCGGCCTGCGTCTGCTGCAGTTGGCCGACACGGCGCTGCCGCTCATCGAAGAAGCCGAGCGCGACGTGGCGCGGCTCGCGCTGGGGCGCAGTGGCCAGCTGCGCATCGTGGTCGAGTGCCACGCCTGCTTCGACTGGCTCATGCCGGCAATGGATGCGTTCCGCCAGCGCTGGCCCGAGATCGAGCTCGACATCGTCTCGGGCTTTCACTCCGACCCGATCGCGCTGGTGACGCAGAACCGCGCCGAAGTGGCGATCGTGTCCAGGGAAGGCCCCAACGAAGCGGTGGACTATCACGCGCTGTTCCGCTTCGAAATCATGGCCCTGCTGGCCAACGACCATCCGCTGACGGCCAAGGCCTACCTCACCGCGCGCCACTTCACCGACCAGACGCTCATCACCTACCCCGTGCCCGATGAAGTGATCGACGTCGTGCGACAGGTGCTGGCGCCCGCAGGCGCGGAGCCTGCGCACAGGCGCACGACCGAGCTCACGGTGGCAATGCTGCAGTTGGTAGCCAGCGGGCGTGGCGTGGCAACGCTGCCGCTGTGGGCGGTGCAGAACTACCTGGACCGCGGCTACGTCACTGCCCGGCGCGTGGGCAGCAAGGGGCTGACGGGGCGGCTCTACATGGCCTGCACGCCGGGCACGTCGGAGCAGCCGTGGCTGGCGGACTTCGTGCGCATCACGCGAGAGAACTGCTTCAAGAGCCTGCCGGGAATCGAACTGCTCTGAGTGTTTTTTCTCTTCAGAACCGCGTGCCCACCGACAGCCGCACCATGTCCTGCGCGGTGAAGTTCACCTTCGGGTCGTAGGCTGCGCGAACGAACCAGCGCGGCCAGTCGTAAGTGACCGTCAGGCCCGCGCGGCGAATGAACCGGCCATCGACAGTGCCCTGCTTGGCCAGCAGGTCGACAGTCAGGCGTTGCCGCTCGGGCAACGGCACGCGGTAGATCAGATGCACGTCCTGCTGGTCGGGGTTCAGCCGGTTGTCGCGGATCAGCGAGAGCGACAACGCCGTGCCGTCCGTCCACTTGTAGCCGCCATACACCGTGTACGAATCGTTCGGGTCGAAGTTCAGGTTCGCGTAGTTGCGAAGGTTGGTGCGGCCCAGCCCCGTGCCGACGAACCAGCTGTCGCCGGTTTCCACCGCCAGGCTGCCGCCCACGAACCCGCCCGAGGCCGCCTGCAACGAAGGCAGCACCCGCACCGGCCCCAGCGTGAAGGTGTGGTCCCACCCCACGCGCGGCTGCGCGAAGTCGAGTACCGGCGAGCGGAACCAGCCGATCCAGACATTGCCGTCGCCGTAGGTGTAGCGCAGGTTCATGTCCAGCCCCGGCCCCGCGGGCAGGCCGCCGCCTGAAACCCGGTAGGCGCCCACGGTGAGCTTGAATGGCAGCTCGGCCGGTTCGTCGTCGGCCCGCGCGGCCGGCGCGAGGCACAGCAGGGCCGCGGCAGCAGCGAATCTTCGATGGCGTGCCGGCGTGCTCAAAACATGCTCGCGCCGATGTTGATGAGCAACGCGAGCACGGTCGTGTTGAAGAGGTAGGCCAGGATGCAATGCACCGAGCCGATGCGCCGCAGAGGCTTGGACACGAAGGACACATCCGCCGTCTGCCCCGAGGTGCCGATCACCGCGGAGAAGTAGAAGAAGTCGCCGTAGGTCGGCGGGTCGTCATCCGGAAACTGGAGGCCGGGTTTTCGCCCCTGGCCCGCCCCGGCGTAGTAGTCATGCGCGTAGTGCAGCGTGAACATGATCTGCGTGAAGGCCCACGACGACATCACCGTGAGCCCGGCCAGCGTGATGTGCGCGATCTTCTCCAGGCCGTGCATGTCCTTCACCACCGCGAGTTCGCCGCCGATGGCCGCCAGGCTCGCAATGGCGGACACCACCACCAGCACGAGGATGACGATCTGCCCATCGTCCTGCATCTGCGCGCGATAGCGCATGTGCTGCTGCGACGACCGGGTCATCATGACCGCGGCCAGCAGCACGTACAGGCAGGCTCCCGTGTTCCACGCGATCAGCAGGCGCGTGACCAGGTGGGCTTCGACAGCCGAGGGTATGAGCACGCCGGTCGCAATGGCGATGGCCGTGGCAATGAAGAGTCGCGGCCGGGCGGCCATCTGGCGGAGGAATCTGTGTCGCTGGAGTTTCATCAAGGCTTGGGCACGGCACGCCGCCGGGGTGGCGGCGCTACGGCCTGACCTGCGACTGTCGACGATGCTCTCTTGCGGCTACCTGACGAAGCGCCTTTCTGGCGCACCGCGCCGAGCAGCCAGTCACGAAAAGCCGCAACTTTCGGCCGGTCGCGGCTGCCCTCGGGGCACACGAGGTAGTACGCGAAGTCTTCGAGCCACGTCACTTTCGAGAGCTGCACGAGCCGGCCCTGCGCGATCTCGGGAGCCATCATGGCCGCGGGCAGCAGCGCCGCGCCCTGCCCTGCGAGCACCGCCTGCAGCAACAGGCCGGCGTCGTCGAAAGAAGGCCCGCGCGCCGGGCCGGCATCTTCGATGCCCTGCGCCTCGAACCACAGGCGCCAGCCCTTGCGATCGGCATCGTTCACGCGCGGCCACCGCAGTAGGTCGGCCGGCTTCTTCGGCTTGCCGTGTTCGACGACCAGCGCGGGCGCAGCGACGGGAACCATCTCGACCGTGAGCACGCGTTGGCTGGCGAGCCCGGGGTACTGGCCCATGCCGTGACGGATGGCGACGTCTACGCCGTCGCGCGAGAAATCGGCCAGCGCATTGCTGGTCAGCACCTGCAGGTCGATGTCGGGATGTGCGTCCTGGAAGGACTTCAGGCGCGGCACAAGCCACGCCGAAGCAAAGAACGGCGTGGCGCTCACGGTGAGCAGGCCGGTCTCCGCAGGCACGGCCACCTTCTGCGTGGCATCGCTGATCTGCCTGAAGGCATTGCGCACGGGCGGCAGATAGGCCTGGCCCGCGTCGGTCAGGAAGACGCCGCGATTGACGCGGCGGAACAGCTGCACGCCGAGATGCAGCTCCAGCGTCTTGACGAGCTGGCTCACGGCGCCGGGGGTCACGCACAGCTCGTCCGCCGCGTTCTTCACCGAGAGATGGCGCGCCGTGGCTTCGAAGGCACGGAGTGCGTTGAGGGGTGGGAGCTGGTGTTCCATTATTTAGAAATTCTGATTCAGCAACAGCAGAAATTCTGGTTTGCGGCTCAGATTTATAAGCGGGAATATTCGCACAACCGAAATCAATCCATTCAGATATTCTGATCTTTAAAGGCCTATGCCCTTGAGCCACACGCCAACCTCATCGCAAGCCGGCGGTCTCTTCCGCGGCTGGCTGGTGGTCGCGGGCGCCTTTGCCGTGACCTTTGTCGGCTTCGGCAGCGCTTACACCTTCAGCGCCTTTCTCGAATCGCTGCAGAAAGACTTCGGCGCCTCGCGCGGCTCGGTCTCGCTGGTGTTCTCGCTGGCGGGCTTTCTCTACTTCGGCCTCGGCGTGCTCAGCGGCCCGCTGGCCGACCGCTGGGGTTCGCGGCGGCTGGCCGTCGCCGGCATGGTGCTGGTCGGGCTGGGGCTGGCGCTTGCGGGGCAGGCGCGAAGCCTGACGCAGATCTATCTCGCCTACGGGCTGGGCGTCGGCCTCGGGGTCGGTGCGTCGTACGTGCCGGTGCTGGGCGCTGTGCAGCGCTGGTTCGTCAGACGGCGCGGCTTTGCCTCGGGGCTGGCCGTGAGCGGCATCGGCGTGGGCACGCTGGTGATGCCGCCGCTGGCCTCGCTCTTCATCGAGACGCTCGGCTGGCGGAACGCCTACCTGGCGCTAGGCGCGCTGGCGGTGTTGGTGGGCGTGGGCATGGCGCTGCTGATCGAGAACGACCCGCGCGACCGCGGGCTCGGCCCCGACGGCGATCCGCCGCAGCCTCTGGCCACGTCCGCCCAAGCCGAGGGCTTCACGGTGCGCGATGCCGTGCGCTCGCGGCGCTTCGCCGGCCTGTACGTGGCCTGCCTCATCAGTTCCTTCGGCCTGTTCGTGCCCTTCGTGCACCTGGTGCCCTACGCGCTGGACCATGGCGTGCCCAATGCGCATGCGGTGCTGCTGCTGGGCGCCATCGGCGTCGGCAGCACGGCCGGGCGCTTCTTTCTGGGCGGGCTGGCCGACCGCATGGGGCGCGCGCAGACCATGCTGCTGATGTCGGCCGGCATGGCGCTGTCGCTGCTCGTGTGGGCAGCGTCCAGCGGCTTCTGGGGGCTGGCGGTGTTCGCGTTTTTCTACGGCGCGTTCTACGGCGGCTTTGTCGCGCTGTTGCCGGCGCTGGTGATGGACTACTTCGGCGGGCGCAACATCGGCGCGATCATCGGCGTGCTCTACACAAGCGTGGCCTTCGGCACGCTGGTCGGCCCGGCCGCTGCGGGCTTTGCCTTCGACGTGAGCCGCAGCTATCTGCTGCCGATTCTTTTCAGCGTGGGGGCCAACCTCGTGGCGGCCGGCATCATGTGGGCGATGTCGCGGATGGACGCTTCTGCAAAGCTGGCCAGCACGGCCTCGCCGCGGGGTACAGTCGGGCATGACCCAAGCACCGCCCGCCGCTCCTAGTCCGCCTCCCGCATCGGCTGCACCTACCGAAATCACGGAAAACCAGGCGATCATGCGCGCCTGGGTGCTTTTCACCGTGTTGTTCGTGGTGGTGATCGGCCTGCTTTGGGCCCTGCACTCCCACTACGGCTGACCACCGCCAGCGTCCGGCTCAGGACGCCTTCTGTACCAGCTTCAGCACGCTCGAAAAATCGAGCGCGCCATGGCCCGCGAGGCTATGTGCCGCATAGAGGCTGCGCGCCAACCCACCCAACGGCGTTGCCGCGCGCACGGCGGTCGCGTTTTCCTGCGCGAGCCCCAGGTCCTTGAGCATCAGGTCGGTGCCGAAGCCGCCGGCATAGTTCTTCGAGGCGGGCGAAGTTTCCATCACGTCCGGCATCGGGTTGTACTTTTCGAGCGCCCAATTGCCGCCCGAGCTGCGGCGCATGATCTCCGACAGCACCTTCGGATCGAGCCCGTTGGCCACGCCCAGCGCCAGCGCCTCCGAAGTGCCGATCATCAAAATGCCGAGCAGCATGTTGTTGCAGATCTTCGCTGTCTGACCCGCACCGGCCGCGCCGGCGTGGAAGATGTTGGCTCCCATCTTTTCGAGCACCGGACGCGCGCGCTCCAGGTCTTGCACTTCGCCACCGACCATGAAGGTCAGCGTGCCGGCAATCGCGCCGCCAGTGCCGCCCGACACGGGCGCATCGATCATCGCGATGCCCTTGACGGCGGCCGCTTCAGCCACCTTGCGCGACGTGGCCGCGGCGATGGTGCTGCTGTCGATCACCAGCGTGCCGGCGCGAATGCTGTCGAGCAGGCCGGGCTTGCCAGCGCCACCGAGGAACAGGCCCTCGACATGCGCGCTGGCCGGCAGCATGCTGATGACGACCTCGGCGTCGACCACCGCTTCTGCAGCCGAAGCGGCAATGGGCAGGCCCTCGCCGCCGAACTTCTTGCTGGCCTCGGCCGAGAGGTCGAAGGCGCTGAGCGTGTGGCCGGCCTTGAGCAGGTTCATGGCCATCGGGCCGCCCATGTTGCCGAGGCCGATGAATGCGATCTTCATTTGTCTTGTCTCCGTTGTTCTGTGCGGGAAATGATGAAACTCAGACCAGCGACGCCAGCTCGGCAGGCATCTCGCCGCGCGGGCGCAAGTGGTCTTCGATGAAGGCGGGCGTGATCTCGTCGAGCGTGGCCGGGCTCCAGCGCGGGTTGCGGTCCTTGTCGACCAGCACGGCGCGGATGCCTTCGGCAAAGTCCTTGTGCGCGCAGAAGCCGAGCGAAGCCCAATACTCAAGGCGGAACACTTCGGCCAGCGACATGCGCAGCACACGCTGCCACAGCTCGAAGCTCAGCGCAGCCGAACTCGGCGCGCCCTTGGCGAAGGTCTTGGCCGCCGTCTGCAGCCACGCGTCGTCGCTTTGCAGGTCATGCAGGCGCTTCGCGATGTCGAGCAGGTCGTCGCCAGCCATCAGGGCGTTGATGGTGTCATAGTGCTCTCGCACCTTCGAGGCCGGCATCTCCGCGCCCTCGCCTGCCGTGGCGAGGATGCGCGACAGCGTGGCGCGGTCGGCCTTCTGCTCGCCTGCCCACCGCGTGGCGCCGATAGCTTCGAGCACTTCGCCCTTGCGCTCCTGCGGCACCAGCACGTCGGCCAGTCCGCAGAAGATGGTGTCGGCGGCGTTGACGTTGGCGGCCGTGAGCGCGAGAAACAGCCCCGTGCGGCCCGGCGTGCGGCGCAGGAACCAGCTGCCGCCCACGTCCGGGTACAGGCCGATGTTGATCTCGGGCATCGCGATGCGGCTCTGCAGCGTCATCACGCGGTGCGATGCGCCAGCCAACAGGCCCACGCCGCCGCCCATCACGATGCCGTGGCCCCAGCACAGAAAAGGCTTGGGGAAGGTGTGGATCAGGTAGTCGAGCTCGTACTCCTCGCGGAAGAAATCTTCGGCATAGGTGTTGCGCGCGGGGCCGCAGTCGAGCAGCGTCTGGTAGAGCTGGCGCAGGTCGCCGCCGGCGCAGAAGGCCTTCTCGCCTGCCGCCTGCAGCAGCACGCCGACGATGCCGGCGTCCTGCGCCCATTCGCGCAGCTTTGGCGTGAGCAGACGCACCATGTCCACGGACAGCGCGTTGAGCGAAGCCGGTGCGTTGAGCGTGGCCACGGCAAAGCGCTGGCCACCGGCGGTCTTGATTTCGTCGAAGAGAACTACGGAGTCGGTCATTGTCTTGAGGGGTTCTGGATGCGGGGCTTCAGCGGATATCGCTGTCCCCTTCCAGCAATTTTCGCGCAACGATCACGCGCATGATCTCGTTGGTGCCTTCGAGGATCTGGTGAACCCGCGCATCGCGAACCAGCCGCTCCAGCGGGAACTCGCTCAGGTAGCCGTAGCCCCCGTGCAGCTGCAGCGCGTCGTTGCAGACGTTGAAGCCCGCATCGGTCGCGAAGCGCTTGGCCATCGCGCAATAGGTGCTCGCATCGGCATGGCCGGCATCGAGCTTCGATGCCGCGAGCCGCACCATCTGCCGCGCAGCAACCAGTTCGGTCGCCATGTCGGCCAGCTTGAACTGCAGCGCCTGGAAGCTCGCCAGCGGCTTGCCGAACTGCTGGCGCTCGTGCAGGTAGCGGCGCGCTGCATCCAGCGCGCCCTGCGCAGCACCCACCGAGCAGGTCGCGATATTGATGCGCCCGCCGTCCAGCCCTTTCATGGCGATGCGAAAGCCCTCGCCTTCCTTGCCCAGCAGGTTCTGCGCGGGGATGCGCACGTTGTCGAAATTGATGGTGCGCGTGGGCTGGCTGTTCCAGCCCATCTTGTGCTCCTTCTTGCCGTAGCTGATGCCCGGCGCGTCGGCCGGCACCGCAAAGGCCGAGATGCCACTCGCACCCGCACCGCCCGTGCGCGCCATCAGCACCAGCACGTCGGTCGAGCCCGCGCCCGAGATGAAGGCCTTGCCGCCGTTGATGACGTAATCGGCGCCCTGCAGCTCGGCGCGCGTCTTGAGCGAGCCAGCATCCGAACCGGCGCCGGGCTCGGTCAGGCAGTACGAGGCGAGCTTGCGCCCGCTCGTCAGTTCTTCGCCCCACTGCTGCGCCACCGCATCGGTCGCCCAGGTGCCGAGCATCCACGTCGCCATGTTGTGGATCGTGATGAAGGCCGTGGTCGAGGGGTCGACCGCGGCCATCTCCTCGAACACCAGCGCTGCGTCGAGTCGCGGCAGGCCGAGGCCGCCGACGCGCTCGGGCGCATAGAGGCCGCAGAAGCCCAGTTCGCCGGCCTTTGCGATGGCCTCCTTCGGGAAGATGGCCTCGGCATCCCACTGCGCCGCGTGCGGCGCGAACTCGGCCTGAGCAAAGTCGCGCGCAGTCTGTGCGAAGGCGCGCTGCTCTTCGGAAAGTTCGAAGTCCATCCGGCGGACTTCTTACTTGAGGCTGATCGTCGTGTTCACGCCGTGGGACACGGTGCTGTCGTCGAACCAGCGTGCCGTCACCGTCTTGGTCTGCGTGTAGAACATGATGACCTGCTTGCCGTACGGGCCCAGGTCGCCCAGCTTCGACGCACGCGAGCCGGTGAACGAGAACATCGGAACCGGCACCGGAATCGGCACGTTGATGCCGACCTGGCCCACGTCGATGTCTTCCTGGAAGCGGCGCGCCGCAGCGCCCGACTGCGTGAAGATCGCCGTGCCGTTGCCGTTCGGGTTGCTGTTGATCAGCTCGATGGCTTCGTCGATGTTCTCTGCATCGGCAATGCACAGCACCGGGCCGAAGATTTCCTGGTCATAGATCGTCATGCCGGGCTTCACGCCGGTGAAGATCGTCGGGCCGACGAAATTGCCCTTCTCGTAGCCGGGTACGGTGGGCTTGCGGCCGTCGAGCACCAGTTGAGCACCGTCAGCTTCGCCACGTTCGATGAGGCTGTTGACGCGGTCGTACGCCGCGCACGAAACCAGCGGGCCCACGTCCACGCCCTTCTCAGTACCGGCACCGATCTTCAGCGTCTTCGCCTTCTCGATGAGCTCGGGCACCCAGTTGCGCGCCTCGCCCACCAGCACCGCAACCGACACCGCCATGCAGCGTTGACCGGCGGCGCCGAAGCTCGCGCCGGCCAGCGCATTGAGCGTCTGCTCCTTGTTGGCGTCGGGCATCACGATGGCGTGGTTCTTCGCGCCCATCATGCATTGCGCGCGCTTGCCGTTCAGCGTGGCGCGGTTGTAGACATGCGTGCCGACCTTGGTCGAGCCGACGAAGCTGATCGCCTTGATGTCCTTGTGATCGCAGATGCCGTTGACGATGGCTTCGCCGCCGTGCACCACGTTCAGCACACCGGGCGGAATGCCGGCTTCGAGCGCCAGTTCGCACAGGCGCATGGTGACCATCGGGTCCTGCTCGGAAGGCTTCAGCACGAAGGTGTTGCCGGTGACGATGGCCATCGGGAACATCCACAGCGGAATCATGGCCGGGAAGTTGAACGGCGTGATGCCGGCGCACACGCCCAGCGGCTGCAGCAGCGTGTAGGTATCGACGCCATTGGCCACGTTGCTGGCCAGCTCGCCGAGCTGCAGGTTGCCGATGTTCGATGCGTGCTCGACCACTTCGAGGCCGCGGAACACATCGCCTTCCGCGTCGGGCAGCGTCTTGCCCTGCTCGGCCGTGAGGATCGCGGCGAGCTCGCCCATGTGTTCGCGAATGAGTTGCTGCAGCTTCAGGAAGATGCGGGCGCGCGCACCGATGGGCGTCTTGCGCCAGGTCTTGAAGGCTTCCTTGGCAGAGGCCACGGCGGCATCCAGCTCGGCCGGCGTCGCGAAGGGCACGCGGGCCAGCACCTGCTGCGTGGCCGGATTGACGACGTCGCGCCATTCGGTGGTCTTCGATTCGACCAGCTTGCCGCCGATCAGCAATTTGACGGTGGCGACCTGGGTCGAGGGCGTGGTGGTGGCGTCCATGGGGTTTGTCTCCTGTGAATCCGGTGAAATTCGGGTGCCGGTCTGGCCGGTTCGGTCACGCATCCTAGCTTTGCAGATTTGCCATGACAATAGACAAATATGCGCGGCCGCTTTGCAAAAATGCAGAGCCTCAAACCAAAAACACGAGGGCACATGGACTGGGACAACCTTCGCTACTTCCTCGAACTCGCCCGCTCGGGCACCCTGATGAGCGCGGCCCGCCGGCTCGAGGTCGACCACACCACCGTGGCGCGCCGCATCCAGGCACTGGAAAAGGAAGTCGGCGCCCCGCTCTTCTCGCGCGAATCGGGCGGCCACCGGCTCTCCGAGGCGGGCCGGCGGCTGCAACCGCAGGTCGAGGCAATGGAGAGCGCCTTCCGCACCGTGGAAAGCGCAGCGCCGGCCTCGCAGGAAGGCTTGTCGGGGCTGGTGCGCATCGGCGCGACCGAGGGCTTCGGTACGGTGGTGCTGGCGCCGCAGCTGGCGCTGTTCGCGGTGCAGCATCCGAAGCTCACCATCGACCTGCTCGCGATGCCGCGCCTCGTGCATCTGTCGCGGCGCGAGGCCGACATCGTGATCTCGCTCGAGCGCCCGGCGCGCGGGCCGGTGGTGGTCACCAAGCTCACCGACTACACGCTGCGGCTCTACGCCTCGAAAAAGTACCTGGCCGCACACAAGCCCATCAAGACGCGCGAAGACCTGCGCGGCCACACCTTCATCAGCTACGTCGACGACCTGCTTTTCAGCAAGGAACTGCAGTACCTCGACGAACTGCACCGCCCCGACGCCTTCGCGCTGCGCAGCACCAGCGTGCTCGCACAGCACAGTGCAGTGGTCGCGGGCGCAGGCATCGCGGTACTGCCAGCCTTCATCGCGGAGAACGACAACGCGCTGCGCCCCGTGCTGCCCGGGCAGGCGAACTTCACGCGCACGTTCTGGATGTCGATGCCGGCAGAAACCAAGCATCTCGGGCGCATGCAGACGGTGTGGGACTTCCTGCGCGAGACGGTACAGGCGCGGCAGGCGCTGTTGCTTCTGGCCCCGCCCGGCGATGAGAATGGCGCGTCACAGCAGCAGCAGCAACGCCCGGCCCGCCCGCGCAGGCCAGCCCCGTAGCCAGCCCCAAAACACGGAGACCCGCCCCATGCCACGCCACCGCCCCGCACGTCTTGAACACATCGCAGGCATCGGCGTCGACCGCATGGGTGCCATTGCCGACGATGCCGATGGCCCGCCGTTTCTTCGGCTCGAGAACCTCGACGTCGACATCCCGCCCGACCCCGAAGCCATTGCGCGCACCGTGCGTGGGGCCTCGGAAGATTCGGACAACAGCTACTTGCCCTTCGTCGGCCAGTCGCGATTGCGCGACGTGGCGGCGCGGCATGTGTCGGCGCTGTCGGGCGTGGCGTACAGCGGCGCGCGCAACTGCGTGATCTCGGCAGGCGGGCTCTCGGGCATCCTCAATGCGCTGCTCGCGACGGTCGAGGTGGGCGACGAAGTGCTGGTGACCGATCCGACCTATGCGGGGCTGCTCAACCGCATCCGCCTCGCCGGCGGCACGCCGAAGTACGTGCCGTTCCAGTTCAGCCCCGGTGGCGAATGGAAGCTCGATCGCGCCGCACTGCAAGCCGCCGTCGGTCCCCGCGTGCGCGTGATGCTGCTGATGTCGCCCTCGATGCCCACGGGCGGCTGCTTCGATGAAGAAGACTGGCGCGCCATCGCCGCACTGTGCGTGCAGCACGACCTGACGCTGATCCTCGACAGCGCCATGGAACGCCTGCTGTTCGACGGCCGGCAAGTGATCCACCCGGCAGGATTGCCCGGCATGGCCGAGCGCACGATCACCGTGGGCTCGTCGGCCAAGGAGCTGCGCATGATCGGCTGGCGCGTCGGCTGGACCGTGGCGCCCGAGAGCTACATGCCTGATCTCGTGGCCGTGTCGCTGGCCAATGTGGTGGTGCCGGTGGGCATCGCGCAGGATGCAGTGGCAACGGCGCTGGAACAATCGGTGCGCACGCTCGCGCCGTACGTGGGCGAGCTGGAGCGGCGGCGTGACACGGTGCTGGACGAACTTCGCGGCCTGCCTGTCGGTGTGCCGGGCGGTGGCTGGTCGCTGCTGCTGCGCACGAGCGACTTCGGCATCGACGGGCAAACGCTGTCGCAGCGCCTGCTGTCGCATCGCGTCTGCGCCACGGCAATGCAAGGCTGGGGCGAGACGCATGGCGCGCAATATCTGCGCTTTGTGTTTTCCAACGAGCCGGTGGAGCGGCTGCGCGGATTGGGAGACAAGGTGCGGGCTGCGCTGGGCGCCTGAGCGCTCAGGACAAGCTCAGGAAAAAAGGCGCTTCAGAAATCCAGGCTTTGTCGCGGGCGCTGCGGCTTTTTCGAGTAGTTCGATCAGCCCCTCCACGCGCGGCTTCTTGAGCCGGCGCGCGTAGTCGATGTAGCTCTCTTCCTTGTCCATCCTGTAGAGCCGCGGCGGCATCGGCAGGCCTTGCACCGCACCCAGCAACACGCGCAGCGCGTCGATCTGGTTCATGCGGATGGCGCTCGTGATCGCGGACTCGCCGAACGACGGAATGATCTCGTTGGACTGCGCGAGGCCCGCACCGAGCAGGGCCTTGATTGCCGCCACATCGCCTTCGACAGTCGCCGCACCCAATGCATCGAGCGCCGCCGACTTTTCGGGCGAGAGACCGGCCTTGTAGGCATCACTGCGCTTGTCGTCCTCGTCGCGCGCGTCGCCGCCTTCCATGATCATGAAGTCGGTCACCAGCGCCACGGGTTCGCCCGCAGCGTCGAGCGCCCAGAAGCTGGGGTAGCTGCCGTCACCCCAGCCCGAGCGGAAGATCACCATGTTGCTCGCCGAGCCCGGCCCGAGCGGGTAGTGGTCGACGACGTTGGCGTCGCCCATCTCGCCCGCGAGCACGTCGTCGTAGTAGCTGATGAAATCGGGGTCGGCGGATTCGCGCTTGTCGCGCTCGGCCATGGCGGCTGCGGCGTCGGGGTCCATGAAGCAGCCGACGCCTGCGTCGACCGGGTAGCCGTAGAACTCGCCGTCGCCCAACGCTTCGAGCGACTCCCCTTCCACCAGCGCCATCTGCCAGTTCAGATCGGCGGCGCGCAGGCTGCCGCGGTCACGCAGCCACAGCACCGCCAGCGCATGCCGCCCCTTGTCGTGCAGCACTTCGACGGGGAAGGCGCCGCGCGCCTGCAGCTCGCGCGCAAAGGGTTGCCGCTCGGGCTGCACCAGCGGGTCGCAGGCCACAACGCGCCCGCTCGTGATCTGCACCGGGCCGCAGGGCAGCCGCGCCAGGTGCCGCGCGCGGAGCGCATCGTCGTCGAGGAAAACGGCCTGGAGGTTGTCGATGTCGAGGTAGGGCATCGGCCCAGTTTCTCACTTCGCTGTGTCGGCCGGCCACACCGGCGGATGGCTTCCCGGTGGCATCGAAGGGCGCGGCCACGCGGCGGGCGTTCGCGACAGCTGCGCGCTGTGGCGCAACGCGGCCAGTTCGCCGAAGCCGGAGACCGAGGTCTCGACGTACGGCTTGAGGTCGGGCCTTGCAATCGACAAGCCGCCGGGCACGCGACCGAGGCTGCGCAGCCAATGCCCCGTCTGCGCCAGCGACACCTGCACGTGCCAGCTGCCGCCCTCCTGCTGCTGTCGCCACAGCGCAGCGGCGGCACCGAATGCGATCAGGTAGCCGGTGGCTTCGTCGAGGATCTGCATCGGCAGCGGTTTCGGCTTGCCGTCACCAGCGGCCTCGCCTTCGGCGTGGTTGAAGCCCATTGCAGTCTGCACGAGCGAATCGAAACCGCGGCGATTGGCCCACGGACCTTGGGTGCCGTAGGCCGTCAGCGACACGCACACGATGCCCGGCCGCAACCGCGCCAGCTCCGCCGGCCCGAAGCCCAGCGATGCAATGCCGCCGGGCCGGTAGCCCTGCACGAAGACATGCGCCTGCGTGGCGAGCTGCCGCAGCACGGCTCGGCCCTCGTCGGTGCGCAGGTCCACATGCGTCGAGAGCTTGCCGCGGCTGGTGTCGGCAATTGATTCGATGTTCGGCAGGTTCGGCGAATTGACGAGCATCACGTCGGCGCCATACGCCGCCAGCGCGCGCCCTCCCACGGGGCCCGCGAGGATCCGCGTCAGATCCAGCACGCGCACGCCGGTGAGTGGCCGTTGATCTTCGCGCAGCGGCGTCAGCGCGAGCGGCGGTGCGTCGCCGATCCGTTCGATGGTGAACAGCGGTTGCGCCGCAATGGCCTGGCCTTGCGGCGTGGCGTCCCACTCGTCGAAGCGGCGCAGCGCGGTCGCCACCAGCCCTTGCGCAGCGGCGGCATCCTCGAATTCATGCGCGCGCCAGGTCGCCATCACCGCCTCGGCCTCGGCGCGCGTGGCAGTGGCCGGGTCCAGCTTCATCAACCGCAAGGCCCCGTCCCGGTGATGCGCAAAGTTCGCGTGAATGCGCACCCAACCATCGGCGCAGCGGTACAGCCCCGAGAAGGTGTCCCACGGATCGGGCACGCGCCCGTCGAGGCTGAACCAGCCGGTGCAGTCGAGCGCCGCATGCTGCATGTCGACGCCGACCTCCTGGCGCGCCGAACCTCGCAGGTGCCCAAGCTCGCAGGCAGCCAGCGCCGCCGCCGCGATGGTGCTCTGTGCCGCCACGCCGACCGCGAAAGACGACGGCAGCACCGGGTCGGCACCCGTGAGCCGCGCAAATGGCAAGGCTTCAGCAGGCAGGCCCGCCTGCCGCCAGATGCCGCCCAGAACTTCGCTTGCATTCATTCCTGTGTGCTCCAAAGAAAAAGGCAGGGCCCGCTCTCGCGGCCCTGCCCTTCGTTGTCGTTGCGTTCGCTGCCCTGTTACTGGATCAGCTTGGCGCCGGTCTTGGACTGCAGCGTGTCGAAGCTGACGCCCGGCGCCAGCTCGACGACCTTCAGGCCCTCGGGCACCACATCCATCACGGCCAGGTCGGTGATGATGCGGTCGACCACGCCCACGCCCGTCAGCGGCAGGGTGCACTTCTCGAGGATCTTCAGGTCCTCGGTGCCGTCCTTCTTCTTGGCCACGTGTTCCATCAGCACGATCACGCGCTTCACGCCTGCCACGAGGTCCATCGCGCCGCCCATGCCCTTGACCATCTTGCCGGGGATCATCCAGTTGGCGAGGTCGCCCTTGGTGCTGACCTGCATCGCGCCCAGGATCGACAGGTTGATCTTGCCGCCGCGGATCATCGCGAAGCTGTCATGGCTGCCGAAGATGGCCGAGCCGGGCAGCGTGGTCACGGTCTGCTTGCCGGCGTTGATCAGGTCGGCGTCGACCTGGTCTTCGGTCGGGAAGGGGCCAATGCCGAGCATGCCGTTCTCGCTCTGCAGCCAAACTTCTTTCGTGCCGGTGTGGTTGGCCACCAGCGTCGGAATGCCGATGCCGAGGTTGACGTAGAAGCCGTCTTCGAGTTCTTGCGCGGCACGGGCCGCCATCTGGTCTTGGGTCCAGGGCATCTCAGGCTCCTTCTTTCTTGTTGGCGGGCACGGTGGGCACGGGCACTTCGCTGGTGGCGGCGGCCTGGGCGATGGCGGTCTGGGCCTCGACCTTGGCGGCGGCGGCATCGACCGAGGCGCTCACGGTGCGCTTCTCGATGCGCTTCTCGGGGCTGGCGTTGAGCACGATGCGGTGCACGTAGATGCCCGGCAGGTGGATGTCGTCGGGAGCCAGCTCGCCCACTTCGACGATCTTCTCGACCTCGACGATGCAGATCTTGCCGGCCATGGCAGCGGCCGGGTTGAAGTTGCGCGCCGTCAGGCGAAAGCGCAGGTTGCCCGACTTGTCGGCCACGTCGGCCTTGACCAGTGCCACGTCCGGCACGAGCGAACGTTCCATCACGTAGGTTTCGCCGTCGAATTCGCGCAGCTCCTTGCCTTCGGCCACTTGCGTGCCCACGCCGGTCTTGGTGAAGAAGGCCGGAATGCCCGCGCCGCCGGCGCGCAGCTTCTCGGCCAGCGTGCCCTGGGGCGTGAATTCGAGCTCGAGTTCGCCGGCCAGATACTGGCGCTCGAACTCCTTGTTTTCGCCCACGTAGGAGGCGACCATCTTCTTGATCTGGCGCGTTTCCAGCAGCTTGCCGAGGCCGAAGCCGTCGACGCCCGCGTTGTTCGAGACAACGGTGAGGTTCTGCACGCCGGAATCCTTGAGCGCTTCGATCAGCGCTTCGGGAATACCGCACAGGCCGAAGCCGCCGACCGCGAGCATCTGCCCGTCGGCCACGACCCCCTTGAGTGCCGCGTCTGCGGAGGGATAAATCTTGTTCACTCGGGCTCCTTGATGGATGAATGGAGAGTGGGTGGGAAAGCCCTGAACGATACTACCTACTCGCATACGTAGTATTTCGTAATGGTGACCCCCGATGCCCGAGATCGATTACCGGCTGGCTTTTGAGCATGCACCCGTCGGCATGGTGGTTTCGAGCAACCGCACCATCGTGGCCTGCAACGTGCGCGTGTGCGAGATTTTTGGCGCAACGCCCTCCGCGCTGGTCGGGCATTCGTTCAGCATCCTGTACCCCAGCGTGGCCGAGTTCGAGCGCATCGGCAAGCGCATGGAGCCCTTTCTGAACGCCAGCGGGCACTACGCCGACAACCGCATGATGAGGCGCCTGGGTGGCCTGCACGGCGCCATTGCAGGCGAAACCTTCTGGTGCCACGTCACGGGCCATGCGATGAATCGCGCCGCCCCGCACGAGGCCGGCATCTGGACTTTCGAAGACCTGGGCTCGCGCCGCGCCGTAAAGGCCGAACTCACGCCGCGCGAGCGAGAGGTGGCGGCGCAGGTGATGCGCGGGCTGACCTCCAAGGAAATCGGCAAGGCACTGGGCATCAGCCACCGCACGGTGGAGCTGCACCGGGCGCGGTTGATGCGCAAGTACGCGGCTGCGACCACGGCCGAGCTGGTGCAGAAGCTGATCGCGGGTTGAGCCCGACGATTGCCGGGGCCCGCCGGAAGTTCCGGCCACAAGCCACCTGATCGTTGCGAAAACGGAAACGCCGTGTCGTCGAAACGCTTGCTCCGTTGCGCGCAGCGAGGCCTATCGTTGAGGCCATGCAGGGCAGGAAGCCCGCAACCACTCAGGAGTCTGAAATGTCCACACGTATCCATTCCGAAACAAGCCTCTTGCTGCAAACGCAGGCCTCGTTCGCACGGGCCCACGCGCTCGCTGTGCAGAAGGTGCCCGTCGCACTGACGCTCTCGGCAATCATCCTGTCGATCATCAACGTCAAGCTGTAGCCGTTCATGCTGTGGCAGGCTTGGGGCTCGACTCCAGGCCGCCCGACATGACCATTCCATCCAGCACTCTTCCCTTCTGGGAGCGATTCCAGGCCAGCGCCGGCGCCGACGTGTCCGCCCGCTTTGGCGAGGCCTTCCACTTCGACGACAACGAGGCCGGCGCCACCGAACTGGCAAAGCTCGTCCTGGACGGGCGCAAGCGCGGCACCGCGAGCCTCGAATGGTCCTTCGAATCGACCGGCAGGCCACGGCCCAAGCCCGGTGACCTGAGCGTGGTGACCGACTGGCATGGCAAGCCCCTGTGCGTGATCGAAACCCTCAGCGTGGTGGTCATGCCCTTCGATGAGGTCGGTGAAGACTTCGTGGCCGTCGAGGCCGAAGGCGATTGCTCGCTGCGCTACTGGCGCGAAGGCCACTGGAAGTACTTCAGCGGCGAATGCGAGCGTCTCGGCAGGAAGCCCGACCTGCGCATGCCGGTGCTGTGCGAGACCTTCAAGGTCGTCTACCAGGAAGACTGAGGGCCCCGCCCCCTTCAATCCGGCTTGATGTCCGCCGACTTGATCACCTTCGACCAGGTCGCCAGTTCCTGGTCGACGAATTTCGCGAGTGTCGGCGAATCCATGTAGGTCGCGAAGGCGCCCTGCTCGTCGACCTTCTTGCGGAAGGCTTCGCTCTCCACGATTTTCTTCAGCTCCGCGCTGAGCCTGGCGACGACCTCGGGCGGCGTCTTCGCCGGCGCGAACACCGCGAACCACGACTCGACCTCGTAGCCCGGCAGGCCCGCCTCGGCCGATGTCGGCACATTGGGCATCGACGGATGGCGCTTTGTGCCCGTATAGGCCAGCGCCTTGATGCGTCCGCCCGCGAAGTGGCCGATGACCGAGGGCGGCGTGGTGATGAACATGTCGACGTTGCCCGAGATCAGGTCGTTGATGGCCGGGCCCGAGCCCTTGTAGGGCACATGCGTCATCGCCTGCTTCGACTGCCGCGACAGCAACTCGCCCGCGATGTGCTGGATCGAGCCGTTGCCCGACGAGGCGTAGAACAAGCCGCCCTCCTTCTTCTTGCCGTATTCGATGAGTTCCTTCATCGAGTTCACCGGGAGCTTGCCGCTCACCGCGACGACGTGCGGCGCGCGCATCACCATCGCCACCGGCACGAAGTCTTTCGTCGGGCTCCACCTGATGTTCGGGTAGAGCGAGGGGTTGCCGACGTGGAAGCCCGAGTACTGCATCAGCAGTGTGTAGCCGTCCGGCGCGGCGCGCGCCACGAACTCGGTGCCGATGTTGCCGCTGGCGCCAGGCTTGTTGTCGATGACCACGGGCTGGCCCAGCGCGCGCTGCAGCGGATCGCCGACCATGCGCGCCATGATGTCGGTGGAGCCGGCCGGCGACGTGGGCACGATCATGGTGATCGGCTTCGAGGGCCACGTATCGGCAGTTGCAGCCGAGGCAGCCAACGCAAGGACGACCGCGAGAAGGCGGTGGATGGGTTTCATGGTTTGTCTCCGGTGGTTTTGTATTTGGCTTGCTGTCTTCGGGCCCGCACCGTCAGGGCGCCAGCTCCGATATCTCGATCAGGTTCAGGTCGGGGTCGCGCACATAGACCGAGCGGATGCGCGATGTAGCGCCCGTACGCATCACCGGGCCTTCGAGGATCGGCACGTCGTGCTCCTTCAGCCGCGCGATGACTTCCTCGAGCGGCACGCTGGCAATGAAGCACAGGTCGAGCGACCCCGGCGTCGGCAGCTGCGCCTTGGGCTCGAACTCGTGGTCCTTGATGTGCAGGTTGATCTTCTGGTTGCCGAAGCGAAAAGCCTTGCGGCCGGCGCCGAAGCTTTCGAGCGCCATGCCCATCACATCGACGTAGAAACGGGTGCAGGCTTCTTCGTGCGCAGTCGTCAGCACGAGGTGGTCCAGGTGGTCGATCACGGGTGGAGCTCCTTCTGCCCGCGCTCCTTGGCACGGGCAACGATGTCGTTGAAATCCGCGGGCGGTGCATGCCGGGTCAGCCGATGGCCCGCGCGCGAGACCTGGCTCGACAGCTCATGCTGCACGAGCGATTCCAGCTCGGCCGCGGCGGCGATCAGGCCGTCCAGGTCCATGCCGGTGTCGTGGCCCATGCACTGCAGCATGTGCACCACGTCTTCGGTCGCCACATTGCCGGTCGCGCCCGGGGCATAGGGGCAGCCGCCGATGCCTCCGAGCGACATGTCCAGCCGGTGGATGCCGGCCTCGACGGCGGCCACTGTGTTTGCAAGGCCCATGCCGCGTGTGTTGTGGAAGTGGGCGGTCCAGTCCATCTGGGGATGAACCGCGATGACGTTCTCGCAAAGGCCCCGCACCTGCGTGGGATAGGCCATGCCCGTCGTATCGCACAGCGTGATGCCCTGCACCTCCAGCGCAGCGAAACGGTCGATCCAGCCTTGCACCGCCGCCAGCGGCACCTCACCCTCCATCGGGCAGCCGAACACGCACGAGAGCGACACGTTCACCGGCACCCCGGCCTGCTTCGCCAGCGCGACGACCCCGGCCAGCTGCGCGAACGACTGCTCACGCGTCATGCGCAGGTTGGCGAGGTTGTGCGTCCCGCTCACCGACATGACGATGTTGAACTCGTCGATGCGGCTTTCCAGCGCGCGCTCGGCGCCACGCACGTTCGGCACCAGCGCGGTATAGACCACGCCGGGGCGCCGGGCGATGCGGTGCATCACCTCCTCGCCGTCGCGCAATGCCGGAATCGCTTTTGCCGAAGTGAACGACGTGACTTCGATCTTGGCGTAGCCCAGCGCGCTGAGCCGGTCGATCAGCGCGACCTTGTCGTCGGTGGGAATGAAGCGGCTCTCCATCTGGAAGCCGTCGCGGGTGGCGACCTCGTTGATGAGCAGCCGCGTGCCGTTGCCCGTCTTCATACGAGAAGCCCGCTTTCTGTGCGGCGCGCTGGCCAGCCGGCACTTTGCAGATCGCCGGTGTGCTCGCCAAGGCGTGGCGCCGGGTGCGCGATGCGTCCCGGCGTGGCGCTGAGCTTGGGTACCACGCCGGGCACCTTCAGCGTGGCACCGTCAGACGTGGGAGCCTCAACGATCATCTCGCGCGCCAGGTACTGCGGGTCGCTCGCAATGTCGGCCACGGTGTAGATGCGCCCGACCGGCACGCCAGCCGCGTCGAGTGCGGCCAGCACTTCGTCGCGGCTGCGCTGCAGCGTCCATGCCTCGATGGCAGCGTCGATCTCCGCCACGCGCCGCACGCGCCCATCGTTGTGCACGAGTTCCGCGTCGTTCTCCAGGTCCGCGCGCCCGATGGCTCGCATCAGCCGGCGGAAGATGCTGTCGCCGTTGCCGGCCACCAGCACGTAGTGTCCGTCGTTGCACCGGTAGGCGTTGGTCGGCGCAATGCCGGGCAACGCGCTGCCGGCGCGCTCGCGCACCGCGCCGAAGGCGTCGTACTCGGGCAGCAGGCTTTCCATCACGTTGAACACCGACTCGTACAGCGCCACGTCGATGAACTGCCCTTCCCCGCCATGAGCCATACGATGGTGCAGCGCGGTCAGCACGCCGATCACGCCGTGCAGCGCTGCCAGCGTGTCGCCCAGCGACACCCCCACGCGCACCGGCACCCGCCCCGGCTCGCCGCTCAGATAACGCAGCCCGCCCATCGATTCGCCAAGCACGCCGAAGCCGGGCTTGTCGCGATAAGGCCCGGTCTGCCCATAGCCCGAGATGCGCAGCATGATCAGCCGCGGGTTCAACGCGTGCAGCTGCTCCCACCCCAGGCCCCAGCCTTCGAGCGTGCCGGGCTTGAAGTTCTCGATCAGCACGTCAGCCTCGAGCGCCAGCGCGCGCGCTGCCTCCTGGCCTTCGACGCTGCGCAGGTCGAGACACACCGAACGCTTGTTGCGCGACTGCACCTCCCACCATGCCGAAGTGCCATCGCGCAGCAGCCGCCACTTGCGCAGCGGGTCGCCGACACCGGCCGGCTCGACCTTGATCACGTCAGCGCCGAACTCCGCCAGTGTCTTCCCGGCGAAGGGGCCGGCAATGAGCTGGCCAAGCTCCAGCACTTTCAGGCCTTCGAGTGCATTCATGTCCGCGTCCGTCTCCTTGTTGGGTAAGGTCCGACTCTAGGAACAGATTGCGCCGGGCGGAATTGCTGTGACGGCAGCACTCCTTCGCAAAACGCGAAGGGGTGGCCCCGCCTCTCTAGAATCCGCCGATGCCCAGCCCGATCAACCCCGCCCGCGTCGACTTCGTGACGCTGCGCCTGTTCTGCGCAGTCGCGCAGTCGGGCAGCATCACCAAGGGCGCGGAGGCATGCCACCTCGCGCTGTCGGCGGCGAGCCGGCGGCTTTCGGACTTCGAGGCAGCAACGGGGTCGAAGCTGCTCGAACGCAGCGCGCAAGGCATCGCGCTCACGCCCGCCGGCCATGTGGCGATGCAGCATGCGATGCGGCTGTTCCAGGGCTTCGAGCAGTTCAGCAACGAGATCAACGACTACTCAAGCGGCGTGCGCGGCCACGTGCGGCTGTGGGCCAACATGTCGGCACTGACCGAGTTCCTGCCCACGACGCTTGCGACTTTTCTCGCGCAGCATCCCGACATCCGAGTGGAGGTCGAAGAGCAATTGAGCGGCGACATCGTGCGCGCACTGGTCGACGGGCTCGCCGACGTCGGCGTGTTCGCGGAGAACACGCCCGCCTATGGGCTCGACGTCGCGCCCTTCCAGACCGACGAGCTCGTGGTGCTGTGCGCAAAGCAGCATCCGCTGGCGCGCAGCCGAGTGAAGCAGGTCGACTTCAAGACCTGCCTCGCGCACGAATTCGTCGGCCTGAACCGCAGCAGTTCGCTGCTGGAGCTCACGTCGCGCGCGGCGGAGCAGGCCGGCATTCCGATGCGCCTGCGCGTGCAGGTGCGCAGCTTCGATGCGATGTGCCACATGATCGCGGCCAACCTCGGCATCGGCGTGGTGCCGCTGGCCGCATGCAAGGCGCAGGTTGCGGCGCTCGATCTGAAGGTCGTGCGGCTGAAGGATGCGTGGGCCACGCGGCGGTTACTGATGGCGACGAAGATGGGGGCCACGCTCTCGCCCGCTGCACAACTGTTGGTGCGTCAGCTACTCGCCTCATCGACCTAGCGGGCGAAGACTCAGCCAGCCGCCATCCGCTTGACCGCCGCGATCCACTTCTCGAACGCCTTCATCTGGTCGCCGACGAACTTGCGCGTCGTCTCATCGGTGCAGTTGCCGTCCGCGTCGAACTTGCCGCCCGCGCCGCCGATGAAGACCTCGGGCTTCGCCAGCACCATCGCGTTCACGAACAACAGCACGCGGCGCAGGTCGTACTGAACGCGCGCGCCGCCAACCGGCCCCGGCGATGCCGACAGGATGGCCACCGGCTTGTGCGCGAAGGGCTGGTCTTCGCCGCGGCTGAGCCAGTCGATCATGTTCTTGAACCCGCCCGGAATCGAGAAGTTGTATTCGGGCGTGGCAATCACCACGCCGTCGGCGCGGCGGATGCGGTCGCGCAGCGCCTGCACCGATGCCGGGTAGCCCTTTGCGAACACGTCTGCGTCGAACACCGGCACCTCGCGCCATTCGACGACCTCCATGGCCATCGGCTCGGGCATCAGCGAGCCTGCGAGGTTCAGGGCGGCCCGGTTGATGGAGCCGGTGCGAAGACTGCCGCAGAGGCCGACGATGTCGAGGGTGCTCATTCGGTTTCCTGTTCTTGTGCTGGGGTTGGTGGTCGGCAACTATGGCGTCGGCCAGGTCACCGGGAAAGTGGTTTTCGCGGAAACCACATTTCCTTCAAACGGAAAAGTCCGGCGCGCAGCCGGACTCGAGGGCGCGCTGATCTTCACGGGGTGCTCCTTGGAGATTGATCGAAAAACGCCCCCAGTCTATCTGCGCAACGCCCTCCTGCCTTCCCCTTGCTACTTCGCCTCTTCGGCCTCCAGCACCGCCCACTCCTCGTCGGTGAAGAGCCGCGAGCGCGTCAGGAAGCGCAAGCCTTCCGGCCCCTCCAGCGAGAACATGCCGCCGCGCCCCGGCACCACGTCGATGATCAGCTGCGTGTGCTGCCAGTACTCGAACTGCGGCCCGCTGATGTAGAACGGCATGCCGCCGATGTGGCCGAGCAGCCGGTCGTAGTCGCCCACGATGAACTCGTCACGCCCGTAGCACATGGGCGCACTGCCGTCGCAGCAGCCGCCCGACTGATGGAACATCAGCGGGCCGTGCTTTGCGGCGAGCCTGTCGATCAACGCGAGCGCGGCATCGGTCGCGGTGACGCGCAGGACTTCGCCGGTCATCAGAAGAAGCCCAGCTTGTTCTCGCTGTAGCTCACCAGCAGGTTCTTGGTCTGCTGGTAGTGGTCGAGCATCATCTTGTGGTTTTCGCGACCGATGCCCGATTGCTTGTAGCCACCGAAGGCCGCATGCGCCGGGTAGTGGTGATAGCAGTTGGTCCACACGCGGCCGGCCTGGATGCCCTTACCCATGCGGAAGGCGCGGTTCATGTCGCGGCTCCACACGCCAGCGCCCAACCCGTAGAGCGTGTCGTTGGCAATGGCGAGCGCTTCTTCCTCGTCCTTGAAGGTGGTGACAGACACCACGGGGCCGAAGATTTCCTCCTGGAAGATGCGCATCTTGTTGTGGCCCCTGAACACGGTCGGCTTCACGTAGTAGCCGTCGGCCAGGTCGCCTTCGAGCTTCTGGCGCTCGCCGCCGATCAGCACTTTCGCGCCTTCCTGCTTGCCGATGTCGAGGTACGACAGGATCTTCTCGAGCTGCTCGCTGGAAGCCTGCGCGCCGATCATCGTGGCCATGTCGAGCGGGCTGCCCTGCTTGATGGCGGCCACGCGTTTCAGCGCGCGTTCCATGAAGCGGTCGTAGATCGACTCCTGTATCAGCGCGCGCGACGGGCAGGTGCACACCTCGCCCTGGTTCAGCGCGAACATGGTGAAGCCTTCGAGCGCCTTGTCGAAGAAGCCGTCGTCCTTGTCCATCACGTCGGCGAAGAAGATGTTGGGCGACTTGCCACCCAGCTCCAGCGTGACCGGAATCAGGTTCTGGCTCGCGTACTGCGAGATCAGCCGGCCGGTGGTGGTCTCGCCGGTGAAGGCGATCTTGCCGATGCGGTTGCTCGACGCCAGCGGCTTGCCCGCCTCCACGCCGAAGCCGTTGACGACGTTCAGCACGCCCGGCGGCAGCAGGTCGCCGATGATTTCCATCAGCACCAGGATCGACACCGGCGTCTGCTCGGCCGGCTTCAGCACCACGCAGTTGCCGGCCGCCAGCGCGGGCGCCAGCTTCCACACGGCCATCAGGATCGGGAAGTTCCAGGGAATGATCTGGCCGACCACGCCGATGGGCTCGTGAAAGTGGTACGCGAAGGTTTCATGGTCGATCTCGCTGATGCCGCCTTCCTGCGAGCGGATGCACGAGGCGAAGTAGCGGAAGTGATCGATGGCCAGCGGCAGGTCGGCTGCCGTGGTTTCGCGGATGGGCTTGCCGTTGTCCCAGGTTTCGGCGGCCGCCAGAACTGCCAGGTTTTCCTGCATGCGGTCGGCGATCCTGTTCAGGATGTTGGCGCGCTCGGTGGTCGAGGTGCGGCCCCAGGCGCCCTTGGCCTTGTGGGCGGCGTCGAGCGCGCGGTCGATGTCGGCCGCCGTGGAGCGCGGCACCTCGCAGAAGACCTTGCCGGTGACGGGTGTGATGTTCTCGAAGTACTGGTTGTCCACCGGCGCGACCCATTCGCCGCCGATGTAATTGCCGTAGCGCTTCTTGAACGGCACCGCGGTACCGAATTTGCCCGGTTCGAGCATGTCCATGACTTTGTCTCCATATGCAAGGTAGTGGCGCCACGACATGCGGCGGCCTGCATGGACTACCGCAAGCCACATACCCGGCCGGATCGGGACATTCCCTAGGCACCTGCGCACTGCAAACCGATGCCGGAGCGGGTTTTCATTCGCAATCTGCGACATGTTCGCGCGAATATGGCGACTAGGATGTCGCACAAGGCGAAAACCTATCGGAGACACGCATGAGTGGTGAAGCGCATTTGCCATCGATCGGAGTGGATCAGGCCCGCGAGCTGTTCTTCGCGCAGGGCCGCGACCCTGCGCCGTGGATCGCACCGCACATCTCGCGTTCCTGGCAGCGCAGCCGCCCGGTCGACCACCATGTGATCGACCCCGAGCCGATGGCGCTGGCATTGCTGAGCGAACGGCGCGAGCAGGCCATGCGGCTGCTGAACTGCGCGCAGCCTGAGCTCGACGGCCTTGCCGAGCATGCGGTCGGCAATGGCTGCGTGGTGATCCTGTCGGACGCCAGCGGGCTGATCCTCGAAGAGGTCGGCAGCGCCGACTTCCTGCCCAAGGCCGAGCGCATTGCGCTGCAGCCCGGCGTGGAATGGTCGGAGCACAACCGGGGCACCAATGCCATCGGCACGGCGCTGGCAGAGCGAGAAGCGCTGATGGTGCTGGGCGGCGAGCACTACCTGGCGCAGAACGGCGCGCTCGGCTGTGCGGCGGCGCCCATCTTCACCGGGCGCGGCGAACTGGCGGGCGCGCTCGATATCTCTGGCGAGACGGTGCGCGTGAACACGCATGCTCTGGGGCTGGTGCGCATGGCGGCGCAGCAGGTCGAGCATCGCATGATGCTGGCCGAGGCCGGCGGCCACGTGCTGCGCTTCCACGCGCGGCCGGCACTGATCGGCACCGCGCGCGAGGGGCTGATGGTGATCGAGGGCGGGCGCATCGTCGCAGCCAACCGTGTAGCGCTCGAACTGTTCAGCCGCTCATGGGACGGCCTGATCGATCTGGACGCCGAAGCTTTTCTCGGCGCGAACTGGCCGCGCATGGAGCACCGGCGCAACCTGCTGACGCTGCCGGGCGGGCGGCAGATCGCGATGGTGATGGAGCGTTCGAACACGCCGGACACAGCGCGTACCACCACTCGCCACGCCACGTCGTCCCCGGGCATGGCCGCAGAAGCCGACGATATACAACCGCTGCTGCACAAGGCTGTGCGGGTGCTGAATGAAGGCGTCTCCGTGCTGGTCAACGGCGAGACAGGCAGCGGCAAGGAAGTGTTCTCGCGCCGGCTGCATGCCGCGAGCCGGCGCAGCGCGGGGCCCTTCGTGGCGGTGGACTGCGCCTCGCTGCCAGAAACACTGATCGAGTCCGAGCTGTTCGGCTACGAGGAAGGCGCTTTCACCGGTGCAAAGCGAAAGGGCATGGCGGGCCGCATCCGCGAGGCTCACGGCGGGGTGCTGTTCCTCGACGAGATCGCGGAGATACCGCTGCCCCTGCAGACGCGCCTGCTGCGCGTGCTCGAAGAGCGCGTGGTCACGCCGCTGGGCGGCGGTCAGGGCGTGGCGGTGGACTTCGACCTGGTCTGCGCCACGCACGGCCACCTGCCGGCACTGGTGGAGGCCGGGCGCTTTCGCGCCGACCTGATGTATCGCGTGGCAGGGTTCACAGTCGCCCTGCCGCCGCTGCACCAGCGCGGCGACCGGCACGCGCTGATCTCGCGGCTGTTCCTCGAAGCGGGCGGCGCGGCCAAGCACCTGCGGCTGGAGAGCGATGCGCTCGAAGCGCTGGCCGCCTACCGCTGGCCGGGCAATGTGCGGGAGCTGCGCAGCACGCTGCGTGCGGTCGTGGCGTTGGCCGATGCGGGCGATTCGGTGACGGCGGCCATGCTTCCCGCGCATCTGGTCGGCGCGTGGACTTCGCCGCCCGACGACGCGACGCCCCATGCCCTGCCACACACCGAACCGCTGATGAGCATCACACGCCACGCCATCGACGAGGCACTCAAGGCCTGCGATCACGACGTGGCGAAGGCCGCCCGCCGGCTGGATGTTCACCGCAGCACCATCTATCGCCATCTTGCGCGCCAGCGCGGCAAGCCCGAGGCACATTGACTGGACAGTCCGCAGGCTGAAGGCGCGGGCCTGCGCAGACATGCGCTTCTCACCCGCCGGCATAACCAAAGACTGACTTGCCCCGCAATGCCGGAGCGGCCAGACTTTGTGCATGGCCTCTCTTCCGCATCCATGACCACCGGCAGACGTGCACGGCGCCTGTCGGCCGTTCCTTCGACCTTGCGGATTCCCCTGGCCGCCCGGGCTTCGGGCGACGCGATGTTTCCGCAAGTGGCCGTGCGGGACGCATACGCCGCGGGCATCCTGGAGCAGATCCGCGACGACGGCCAAGCGCTGCCGGAAGACCGGGCAACCATCTACAGCATCCTCTCGCGCACCCGCCGCTTCCGCAGCCTGGCCCAGGACTTCCTCAAGCAGCACCCCGGCGGCCGCGTGGTGAACATGGGTTGCGGCCTTAGCCATTACTTCCAGTGGCTGGACGACGGCAAGTCCCACATGACCGACGCCGACCTGCCCGAGGTGCTCGAAATGCGCCGCGAGCTGATCCCCGAGACGAATGAACGCCACGACCTGCGCGAGCTCGACCTGACCGCGCCCGACTGGTGGGAACAGCTGGGCCTGCCGCGCAAGCGCAACGCTGCGCCGGTATTCCTGTTCACCGAGGGCGTGCTGATGTACCTGAAGCCCGAGCAGGTGCAGGCAGTGCTCGCCACCTTCGGCGAACGCGCGCCCGCAGGCTCGATGCTGGCCTTCGACGCCATGTGCTGGCTTGCGGTGGGGCGCGGAAGGCAGCATCCGTCGGTGCGCACGACCGGTGCAGAGTTCCTCTGGGGCATCCGTCGCTCTACCGAACTGACGCAGCCCCATCCGCGCCTGCAGCTGACCGACACTTACCGCGTGCTGGAAGGCATCGGCTTGCCCTACACCTTGTTCGCCCCGATGGTCATGCTGTTTCTCGGGGTGCCGCTGTATGCGCTCTACGCGCTGAAGGCGACAGACGTCGCCGATACATAAACGCACAATTTTGTGAAGTGCCGGCTTTGTCCGGCCCGCGCTGCGCGGAATGACTGACGCGGTGCGGCCCCGGGCCAGGTCAAGCTACCAGCTGTTCCCGGTCGCGGAGAATGCTCTATCGTCTTCGCTGCTTTTCTTTCTTCCCCCTCAAGATTCGCAACCCTCAAGAACCACATGCTTGATCGCCGATCCTTCCTTGCCGCCGGTGGTGCCGCTGCCGCACTCGCCGCCCTCGGACTGCCCCAGGAGGCACTGGCCGCCAACGGGCTGCAACTGAGCCAGCCCACGCCCTTTTCCTTCGACGCGTTGATCGCACAGGCGAAGTCGCTCGCCGCCAAGCCCTATGCAGCCGCCGCGCCACTGGCGCCCGAGGTGCTCGACCGCATCGATTACGACGCGCACGGCAAGATCAAGTTCGACCCCGCCAACGCCCTCTTCCGCGACGGGCCCGGCGCCTTCCCCGTTACCTTCTTCCACCTCGGGCGCTTCTTCCAGACGCCCGTGCGCATGCATGTGCTCGAGAACACCGACGGCGACGCATTTTCCCGCGAGGTGCTCTACAGCCCCACCTACTTCTCGATGCCGCCCGACAGCCCCGCGCGCGCGCTACCGCCGGGCGCAGGCTTTGCGGGCTTTCGCCTGCAGGAAAGCCGCCTGGGCGACCAGAGCAAGCTCGACTGGCAGAAGAACGACTGGGTCGCGTTCCTCGGCGCCTCGTACTTTCGCGCGATCGGCGAGCTCTACCAGTACGGCCTTTCGGCGCGCGGCATCGCGCTCGACGTGGCAGTGCCCGACAAGCCCGAGGAATTTCCGACCTTCACGCGCTTCTACTTCGAGACACCGGCCGCCAACAACACCACGTCGATGACGGTCTACGCGCTGCTCGAAGGGCCGAGCGTCACGGGCGTGTTCAAGTTCATCATGCAGCGCGGCAAGGCCGTCATCATGGACATCGACGCGCGCATGTTCCTGCGCCGCGACGTGTCGCGCCTGGGCCTGGTGCCGCTCACGTCGATGTACTGGTACTCGGAAACCATCAAGCCCACCGCCATCGACTGGCGCCCCGAGGTGCACGACTCCGACGGCCTCGCAATCTGGAACGGCGCGGGCGAGCGCATCTGGCGCCCGCTCAACAACCCCACGCAGACGCGCGCCTCGGCCTTCGCCGACACCAGGCCGCGCGGCTTCGGCCTGCTGCAGCGCGATCGCGCCTTCGACCACTACCAGGACGGCGTGAACTACGAGAAGCGCCCGAGCCTGTGGATCGAGCCGCTGGGCGACTGGGGCGAGGGTTCGGTGCAGCTCATCGAGATTCCGACCGACGACGAGATCCACGACAACATCGTCGCCTTCTGGGTGCCCAAGGCCGATGCGAAGGCCGGGGCCAGCTACAGCCTGCAATACCGGTTGCACTGGACCGACCAGGAACCCTTTCCGTCGCCGCTCGCGCGCTGCGTGGCCACGCGCATCGGGCGCGGCGGGCAGCCGGGCCAGCCGCGTCCGCAGGGCGTGCGCAAGTTCATGGTCGAGTTCATCGGACAGCCGCTGCAGGCCGTGCCCTTCGGCGTGAAGCCCGAGGTGATGCTGACGGCGGCGCGCGGCAAGTTCTCGTATGTCTTCGCCGAGGCCGTGCCCAACGGCGTGCCGGGACACTGGCGCGCGCAGTTCGATTTCACGCCCGAAGGCAACGAGCCGATCGACATGCGCATGTACATGAAGAACGGCGACCAGACGTTGACCGAGACCTGGCTGTACCAGTACCAGCCGGGCTGAAACCGCGGGCGCTTCAGCGCTTGCCGGCCTTGTTGTAGGGCGCGAAGAGTTCCACCGCCCAATCCACGAACACGCGCAGCTTGGCGCTCAGGTGCCGGTTGGTCGGGTACACCACGTGCAGGGGATACGGCTCGGGCGCCCAGCCCTGCAGCACCTCGACCAGCGCGCCGCTGGCCAGGTAGGGCGCGGCCATCACATCGAAGGTCTGCGCCACGCCCATGCCGGTGAGCATCGCGCTCAGGTGCGCCGTGCTCTCGTTCACGCCCACCACGGTGTGGCCGTGGATCTCGATGCGCTCCTCGCCGCGCCCATAGCGCAGCGGAATCGGCCGATTGCTCAGCGACGAGAAGTAGCCCACCACGCGATGCGTGCCGTCACCGAGGTCCGCAGGCGTCTTCGGCACGCCGTGGCGCTCCAGGTAGGCCGGCGTGGCACAGGTCACGAAGGGCAAGGTCGCGATGCGGCGCGCCACGAGCGACTGGTCGGTCAGCTCGCCGGCACGGATCACGCAGTCGACCGCATCGCCGATCAGGTTCACCGGCCGGTCGCTCACGCCGATCTCGAGTTCGATCTCGGGATAGCGCGCATGGAACGTCGGCAGTTGCGGAATCAGGATCATGTTGGCCAGCGAGGAGCCGACGTCCACCCTCAGCCGACCGCGCGGATTGGCCTGCGCGTTGGTGAGGTCGGACTCGATGTCTTCCAGTTCGGCCAGCACGCGCGCGGTGCGCTCGTAGTAGGCCGCGCCCTCGGGCGTGACCGTCACGCGCCGCGTGGTGCGCTGCAGCAGCTTCACGCGCAGGTGCGTTTCGAGTTGCTGCACCATCTTCGTCACGGTGGGCTTGGGCATCTGTAGCGAGTCGGCGGCGCGCGTGAAGGTGCCGGCCTCGACCACGCGGGCAAACACGCGCATGGCGGTGATCTGGTCCATCGCCGGATTATTAGTGATCCGGAAACAAACAAATCCCGCGCGCCGTCTTGGTCCGCGTGAGGGTCGCGCCCAAACTTCCTTCCATCGACAACGCTGCATTGCAGCAACCACCAAGGAAGAAACCATGACCCTCAAGCTCGACGACAAGATCGCCCTCGTCACCGGCGGCACCAGCGGCATCGGCCTGGCCACCGCGCAACGCTTCGTGGCCGAAGGCGCGCACGTGTTCATCACCGGCCGCCGCAAGGCCGAACTCGACGCGGCCGTGAAAGCCATCGGGCGCAACGTGACCGGCGTGCTCGGCGACGTGTCGAAGCTCGAAGACCTCGACCGGCTCTACGCTGCCATCAAGCAGGAGAAAGGCCGCCTCGACGTGCTGTTCGCCAACGCGGGCGGCGGCAGCCTGCTGCCGCTGGGGCAGATCACCGAGGAACACTTCGACAAGATCTTCGGCACCAACGTGCGCGGCCTGCTCTTCACGGTGCAGAAGGCGTTGCCGCTGATGCCCGAGGGCTCGTCGATCGTGCTCAACGCATCGATCACCAGCATCAAGGGCAACCCGGCCTTCAGCGTCTACAGCGCGACCAAGGCGGCGGTGCGCAGCTTTGCGCGCAGCTGGACGGTGGACCTGAAGGACGCCGGCATTCGCGTGAACGCCGTGAGCCCGGGCGTGGTGCCGACCCCCGCCTACGACCTGCTGGGCCTCACGGCGGAACAGGTGCAAGGCTTCGTCGAGGGACAAACCCAGAACATCCCGCTGGGCCGGGTCGGCACGCCTGACGAAATCGCCAAGGCCGTGGTGTTCCTGGCCTCCGACGACAGCAGCTTCGTCAACGGCGTCGAGTTATTCGTCGACGGCGGCATGGCGCAGATCTGACGATCAGCGCTTGGTGACGGACACCAGCTCCACTTCGAAATTCAGCGTGGCGTTCGGCGGAATCACGCCGCCGGCGCCGCGCGAACCGTAGGCAATCGACGGTGGGCAGGTCAGCTTGGCCTTGCCGCCGGGCTTCATCTTCTGCACGCCTTCGGTCCAGCACGGGATCACGCCGTTGAGCGGGAACTCGGTGGGTTCGCCGCGCTTGTAGGAGCTGTCGAATTCCTTGCCCGTGTCGGGGAAGGTGCCGCGGTAGTGAACCTTGACCACGTCGGTGGCCGCAGGCGAAGCGCCGGTGCCTTCCTTGATCGACTGGTAGATCAGGCCGCTTGGCGTGGTCACGGGCGCAGATTGCGCGAACGCGGCGGGCATTGCAAAGACGGACACGAGAGCGGCACAGAAAAGAGACTTCACAAAACACCTCGAAGGTTGAGAGGCCCCGATTATGGCCAGCGGCCCATATCGGCCCATATCGGCCCATGCCGGCCTCGTTGGAACGGCCCTTGCTTTGCTGAATGTGCACTGTCAACATTCACGCAGAGAGGAAGCCGCATGAACTCCACCGAAGCCAGCACTGGCGCAGCAGCGCCGGCCCACACAGGCACCGGCCATCTCAAGAAAGTGCTCGGCCCCGTGCAACTCTGGGGCATTGCGGTGGGCCTCGTCATCTCGGGTGAGTACTTTGGTTGGAGCTACGGCTGGAACACGGCCGGCACGCTCGGCTTCCTGGTTGCCACGGTGCTGGTGGCCACGATGTACACCACCTTCATCTTCAGCTTCACCGAGCTCTCCACAGCCATTCCGCATGCGGGTGGTCCTTTTGCTTATGCGCGGCGCGCCTTCGGACCCAACGGCGGTTTTGTCGCGGGCTTTGCGACGCTGATCGAATTCGTCTTCGCGCCGCCGGCCATCGCGCTGGCCATCGGCGCGTACCTCAACGTGCAGTTCCCGGGCATCAACCCGAAGTGGTTCGCCCTGGGCGCGTACGTGATCTTCATCGCGCTCAACTGGGTCGGCGTGGGCATAGCGGCGGCCTTCGAGTTGTTCGTGACGGTGCTGGCCATCGTCGAGCTGCTGGTATTCATGGGCGTGGTCACGCCGGGCTGGACCATGGCCAACTTCGTGGCCAACGGCTGGGCTGGTGGCAGCGTGCTGAACGGCGCGGCCATCTCGGGCATCTTCGCCTCCATACCGTTCGCGATCTGGTTCTTCCTCGCCATCGAGGGCGCGGCCATGGCCGCCGAAGAGGCGCGCGACCCGCACCGCACCATTCCCATCGCCTATACCACGGGCATCGTCACGCTGGTGGTGCTGGCCTTCGGCGTGATGATCTTCGCGGGCGGCGTGGGCGACTGGCGCAAGCTCGCCAACATCAACGACCCGCTGCCACAGGCCATGAAGGCGGTGGTGGGCGACAACAGTGGCTGGCTGCACATGCTGGTGTGGATCGGCCTCTTCGGGCTGATCGCTTCGTTCCACGGAATCATCATGGGCTACTCGCGCCAGATCTTCGCGCTGGCGCGCGCCGGTTACCTGCCGCGCTACTTCGCCGGCCTGAGCCCGCGCTTCGACACACCGCACCGCGCGCTGCTGGCCGGCGGCGTGATCGGCGTCATTGCCATCTTCAGCGACGAGTGGGTGCAGTTCGGCGGCCAGACGCTCACTGCCAACATCGTGACCATGGCGGTGCTCGGCGCCATCGTGATGTACCTGATCTCGATGGCCGCGCTGTTCAAGCTGCGCCGCACCGAGCCGAACCTGCTGCGCACCTACCGCGCGCCCTTCTACCCGGTCTTCCCGGCCATCGCGCTCGGGCTCGGCGTGGTGTGCCTGGGTGCGATGGTGTGGTTCAACGGCATGCTCACGCTGCTGTTCATCGTGCTGATGGCCGCGGCGTACGGCTACTTCCTGCTGACATCGGCGCAGCGCAAAGCGGCCGCGCCCGACGAGATGCTGTCTTCTTCGACGACCTCCGCCTGACACCCGAAGAAAGATGCTGTATCGCACCACCATCGCCGACCAGGTCTTCGCCTTCGAAGACCTGCGGCAGGTCATGGCCTTCGCAAGCCCTGCGCGCTCGGGCGACTACCTCGCGGGCATCGGCGCGGCCACCGCGCAGCAGCGCATGGCCGCGCGCCACGTGCTGGCCGACACGCCGCTCAAGCAGTTCCTCACCGAAGCGCTGATTCCGTACGAGAGCGACAACATCACGCGCCTCATCATCGACAGCCACGACGCGCAGGCCTTCGCACCGGTGTCGCACCTCACGGTCGGCGACTTCCGAAACTGGCTGCTGTCCGAGGCTGCCACCACCGCCACGCTCACCACGCTTGCGCCGGGCCTCACGCCCGAGATGGTTGCGGCCGTGTCCAAGATCATGCGCAACCAGGACCTGGTGTCGGTCGCAAAAAAGTGCAGCGTGGTCACGCGCTTTCGCGACACCGTCGGCCTGCCCGGCCACCTGGCCGTGCGCCTGCAGCCCAACCACCCGACCGACGACCTGCGCGGCGTGGCGGCCTCCACGCTCGACGGCCTGCTCTACGGCGCGGGCGATGCGGTGATCGGCCTCAACCCGGCCTCGGACAGCATGCCGGTGCTTGGCCAGTTGCTGCGCATGCTCGACGAGGTGATCCAGCGCTTCGAGATTCCCACGCAAAGCTGCGTGCTCACGCACGTGACCAACACGCTCAAGCTGGCCGAAGCCGGCGCACCGGTGGACCTGGTGTTCCAGTCGATTGCAGGCACCGAGAAGGCGAACCTCTCCTTCGGCGTGACGCCCGAGCTGCTCGACGAGGCCTACGCGGCGGCGCTGTCGCTCAAGCGCGGCACCATTGGCGACAACGTCATGTACTTCGAGACCGGCCAGGGCAGCGCGCTCTCGGCCAACGCCAACTTCGGCGTCGACCAACAGACCTGCGAGGCGCGCGCCTATGCGCTGGCGCGGCGCTACAAGCCCTTTCTCATCAACACTGTCGTCGGCTTCATCGGGCCGGAGTATCTGTACGACGGCAAGCAGATCATCCGCGCCGGGCTCGAGGACCACTTCTGCGGCAAGCTGCTGGGCCTGCCCATCGGCTGCGACATCTGCTACACCAATCACGCCGAGGCCGACCAGGACGACATGGACACGCTGCTCGTGCTGCTGGGCACGGCGGGCATCAACTTCATCATGGGCATCCCGGGCGCGGACGATGTGATGCTCAACTACCAGAGCACCTCTTTCCACGACGCACTGTTCCTGCGCGAAACACTGGGCCTGAAGCGTGCGCCGGAGTTCGAAGCGTGGCTGCAGCGCATGCAGATCACCAATGCGGCCGGCCAGCTGGCACCGCCCTCTTCCAACCGGCTGCTGGCCGACATGAGCGGGCTGTCCGCACTCGCGTCATGAGCGATTCACCGGTCACCCCCAACCCCTGGGCGCAATGGCGCTCGGCCACGCCCGCGCGGCTGGCACTGGGCCGCGCCGGCGCCGGCATGCCGACCGACGAGACACTGCGCTTCGGATGGGCGCATGCGATGGCGCGCGACGCGATCCACGCCGCGCTCGACGTCGATGCGCTCGAAGCCGCCTTGACCGCGCAACGCTGGGAAGTCGCACGCGCACGCAGCCGCGCCGCGGACCGCACCGAATACCTGCGCCGGCCCGATCTCGGCCGCCAGCTCGATGAAGACGCAGCCACGCGCCTGCTCGGCGACCGGCGCTATGGCTGCGATGTCTGCGTGGTGGTCGGCGACGGGCTCTCCTCGCTCGCGGCGGCGCGTCATACCGTGCCGCTGCTCGCGGCATTGCGATCGCACCTGCCGCCCGACACGAGCTTTGCCCCCGTGGTCATCGCCACGCAGGCGCGCGTGGCGCTGGCCGACGAAGTGGGCGAACTGTTCGGCGCGGCGCTCTCGGTCATGCTGATCGGCGAGCGCCCGGGCCTCAGCTCGCCCGACAGCCTCGGCATCTACCTGACCCATTCGCCCAAGCGCGGCCGGCACGACGCCGAACGCAACTGCATCTCGAACGTGCGCCCCGAAGGCCTGCCCTACGAAGTGGCCGCGTTCAAGCTGGCATGGCTGATGCGAGAGTCCCTGCGCAGGGGACTGACCGGCATCGGGCTCAAGGACGAGAGCGATCTCGCGGTGCTTGAACAGCGCCAGGCGCCATCGCTCGCGCGCTGAGCACAACCCACAAGCGGCAACGCCGGAACTGTCACGAGCGCTTCGTACGCTCGTCATCGTCTTTTTTTGTCCAACGCATGCACTCAAACAGGAAAAAAGCAATGCAACGTCGCCTCCTTCTTCTCTCGCCAATTGCCGCTGCGATGGCTGCGGCCGGCTGTGCCAGCCTGTCGTCCTCCGCGGGGCCGGCCCTTTCGCCCGGCCACTGGGACGCCTTCAACCGCGCGCAGATCGAGGGCCTGATCGCCAGCCTCGGCAAGGGCAGCCCGGGCTACAACGCCGCGAAGCGGCCGTACGTGGTGTTCGACTGGGACAACACCAGCGTCTTCCTCGACATCGAAGAGGCCTCGCTCATCTACCAGCTCGAGAACCTCGTCTTCGGTGTCACGCCCGCGCAGCTCGAAGTGGCGCTGCGCAAGAACATCCCGAAGAAAGACTTCCTGCCCGCGTACAACAACGCGGCCGGCCAACCGGTGAACATCGACCGCGTGGTGCCCGACATCGTCGCGAGCTACACCTGGCTCTACCAGAACTACAAGGGCCTGAAGGGCGACCAGTCGCTGGCCGTGGTGGCACTGAGCCCGCACTACGGCGCATTCACCACCAAGGTGCGCTACCTGTACGAAGCCATCGGCGACACCTTCGACCACGACACGGCCTACCCGTGGGTCACGTACCTCTTCGCCGGCATGACCGAGGCGCAGGTGCGCAAGCTCACGGCCGACACGGTGGCATGGCAGCTGAAGGAGCCGGTCGCCAAGGTCAAGTGGACTTCGCCCACCGCGCTGCCGGGTCGCGCGGGCGTGGTCTCGGTGAGCTGGAAGAACGGCCTGCGCCTGCAGCCCGAAATGCAGGAGCTGTATGCCGCCTTCCGCAACGCGGGCTTCGACGTGTGGGTGTGCTCGGCATCGTTCGTCGATGTGATCAAAGAGATCTCGTCGAATCCCGCTTTCGGCTACAACAACCCGCCCGAGCGCGTGCTCGCGATGGAGCTGGAGCGCGATGCCAGCGGCGTGATCCAGCCCGAGTTCCGCCGCGGCTACGACCAGACGCAGGGCCCGGGCAAGACGAAGAACATCCAGCGCTTCCTGGTCAGCAAGTACGGCTACGGCCCGAGCTTCGTGGCCGGCGACAGCGAAGGCGACCAGAACATGATGGCCGACTTTGCAGACACGAAGAAGGTGCTGATCGTCAATCGCCTGCGCGACCCGAAGACCGACATCGGCAAGTTCTCGGCCATGGCAGTGCAGAACTACGGCAAGGCCGACACGCGCTACCTGCTGCAGGGGCGCGACGACAATACGGGCTCGTGGGTACCCTCGCAACTGCACACGCCGCTGGGCGCAGCACAGGGCAAGGCGCTGAAGTAAACGCGGCGCACCGCGGGCGGTTGCCTATGATCCTGGCATCGAACACCAGGAGACAACATGACAACGGCCCGCTACCCTCTTGCCGAACTGAAAGACCTGCCCGAGGACATCCGCACCGCGATCCTCGCCGTGCAGGAAAAGGCCGGCTTCGTGCCCAATGTGTTCCTCGGCCTCGCGCGCCGCCCCGCCGAGTGGCGCGCGTTCTTCGCGTACCACGACGCGCTCATGCTCAAGGAAGAAGGCTCGCTCACCAAGGGCGACCGCGAGATGATCGTCACCACCACCAGCGCGGCCAACCAGTGCCTGTACTGCGTGGTGGCGCACGGCGCGCTGCTGCGCATCTACGAGAAGAAGCCGCTGGTGGCCGACCAGGTGGCGGTGAACTACCGCAAGGCCGACATCACGCCGCGCCAGCGCGCGATGCTCGACTTTGCGATGAAGGTCTGCGACCGCTCGCACGAGATCGACGACAGCGACTTTCCGCCGCTGCACGCCCACGGCTTCGACGACGAGGACATCTGGGACATCGCGGCCATCACCGCCTTCTTCGGCCTGAGCAACCGCCTGGCCAGCTTCAGCGGCATGCAGCCGAACAACGAGTTCTTCCTCATGGGGCGGTTGCCCCGCGAGAAGAAGTAGCCGGGCCCGCTCAGGCCTTCGCGCGGCAGGATGCGAGGGCGTCCAGTGCCGGCTTGTAGGTGGGCGTGGTCACGTCCATCACGCCAAGCACCGTGTGATACAGGTTATCGTGCGTGAGCGGCGCATCGAGCCCCGCCTCCATGCACGAGCGCGAGAGCTTGCGCCGCTCGCTCATGCCTTCGCTGAACCACGTGACCATGGGCACGTGCTTCTGCGCCTCAGGCGCGAAGCTGTAGGGCACACCGTGCAGGAACAGGCCGTACTCGCCGAGCGACTCGCCGTGGTCGCTCACGTACAGCATGGCCGGGTCGTACTGCTTCGATTGCGCCTTGAGCCAGTCGATGGTCTGGCCGAGGAAGCGGTCGGTCTGCACGATCGAGTTGTCGTACACGTTCATCAACTCGGCGTGGCCGCACTCGGCCAGCGCATTGGTCTTGCACTCGGGCAGGAAGCGCTTCACATCGGCCGCCGAGCGCTTGTAGTAGGCCGGGCCGTGGCTGCCCATCTGGTGCATCACCAGCACGATGCCCTTGGCGCGGCGCTCGGCCGGCAATGCGGCGATGCGCTCGTCCAGGCCCTTGAGCATCACGTCGTCGAGGCATTCGTCGCCGTCGCACAGAGCCTTCTTCGTGGCGGCATCGAGGCCGTCGAAGGCCGAGGCGTTCGGAATGCGGGTGCAGACGTCCTTGCAGCCAGCCTGGTTGTCGAGCCAGAACACGGCCAGCCCGGCGGCCTGCAGCACGTCGACCAGGTTCTCGTAGTCGTCCTTGCGCGATTCGTAGCCCTGCTTGCCCAGCGGCGAGAACATGCACGGTACCGAGGCCAGCGTATTGGTGCCGCAGGAATGCACGTCGCGGTAGCTCAGCACGCCGCGCTTGGCCAGCTCGGGCGTGGTGTCGCGCGCATAGCCGTTGAGGGCGAAGTGGTCGGCGCGGGCCGTCTCGCCCACCACCACCACGAACAGCGGCGGCTTGGTCTGGGCCGCATAGCTCGCCCCCAGCGCCGTGCCGGCGGTGATCGGAATCAGCTTGCCGCTACGCTTGAACAGCGGCTTGATGAGCAGCGAACCCGTGGAATAGAGGGTTGCGATGGGGTTCATCATGTAGCGCAGATGAACGTTGTTGCGCATCAGCGGCGCCAGCTCGCGGTTCATGGACACCGCCGCGCCGAGCGCCACGACCACCGACAGCAGCAGCAGCGCCACGTTGCGCCATAGCTTCGACAGGATGCCCATCGGCGCGACGCGCACCCGCCACAGCAACCAGGCCGCAGGCAGCACCACCACGCCCACGTTGAAGGCCATGCGCCAGCTCAGCAGGTCGCGCGCCTCGTTCGGGTCGGTCTGCAGCGCGTTGGCGATCATGGTCGGGTCCATCACCACGCGGTACTCGAGCATGTAGTGCTGCACCACCGCGGCCAGCACGACCACGGCGAGCCACAGCGGCTTCATCCAGCGTGACCAGGCTGTGAGCGACAGCATGGCCGCCGAGCCGCACAGCGTGAGCAGGCTCATGACCACGATGGTCGACATGTAGGTGCTCGGCGCACCACCGATGCGGGCCAACTCGTTCCACAGCGGCCAGTTGGTGGTCAGGACGAGGTAGAGGCTGAGCCACAGGACGACCACGGCGGCCGAACGCGGCCGCTCCAGCCAGAGATTGAAGCGCACCCACGGGCTGCCGGAGGCAGGCGAGTGTGGCGTTTTGGAGTCAGAAGTACCCACCCGCTGCAATGGGGCGGGAGCGATTCGCGAAACAGACATGCGGCGAATGTAACGAACCCGCCTGAAGGGAGCCTGAACTGACTATTCAGTCAGTGTTCAGGCTGGCCCTGCGCATCCTCAGCATCCTCATCCTCGCCCGCTGCCGCGTCACGAAAGCACCGCTGGAAACGGCCAGGCTCAGCGGCCGGCTCACGCCGCGTTCCACCACGATCGACACCAGCGCACCCAGCATCGCCGCCGCCACGATGTCGGAGGGGAAATGCAGGCCCAGGTACACCCGGCTCCACGCCACCACGGCGGCCACCAGTAGCGCCGCCAGCATGGGCCAGCGAGAAGGCAGGCACCAGAGCGCAAAGGCCGCGGCAAAGGTGCCGGCCGCATGCAGGCTCGGGAAACCGGGCCGCACGCCCTGCGGAACCCACTGGATGCCCAGGCCATAGAACGCAGGCCGGGGAATCGGCGCCACCGTGCGGATCATGTTCACGATCAGCCACACGGCCAGCACGCTCATCAGCACCGTGAACAGCGCATAGCGCCAGCGCCGGCTGAACAATGCGCAGACCCCGATGCCGAGCGTCAACAGAGCAGGCAGCAGGTTGGAGGAGAACTCTGCGAAGCCCAGGCTCCATGCCGGTACCGACATGCCCGCGTTGATCAGCCTGAACAGCGCGAAATCAAGGTCCTGCATGTGCGGGCACCGCCGGTCTCAATGCGCGCGAACCGAAGCGCGTTACCGCCACCTCGATGGCGAAGCCCACAACCCAGCAGACCCAGGCCGTCCAGAGCGTGTGGCTCATGTAGTGGGCGCCGCGCAGCTGCTGTGACACACCCAGCACGAGCCCTGCAACCATCGCCGCCCCCAGCCAGATTGCTGCAGCGCGGGACGACACCCGGCGCAGCACGAAATACCCACCCACATAGGCAAAGGCCGCCGAAGCATGGCCGGCCGGGAAGCACCCGCCGGGCCCGCCGTCGTCGACGCCCCACGACCAGTGCGACACGTAGCGCGCCATACCGCCGAACTCCTGCAGGTCCCAGGGGCAGCTGGTGTGGCTGGCATGCTTGAGCAGGCTGACCGCAATCACCGAGAGCAGCACGGTCAGGGCCAACTGCACGCGGCTACCGGTGCTCAGGCGGCGCAGCAGGCCGAAGGGCCAGCGGATCGCGGCGAACAGCGTGATCACGAGCACCCAGCTGAGGTCGCGGGCGCCCTCATGCATCACATGAACCATGAAGGGGCTGTCGCGCAGGGGAAACCCGATGTGGGACCCTGCCATGCGCGCCAGCATCAGATCCCCGCCCGTCGCGTCCCACGCCATCAGTGCAACCAGTGCGATAAGGGTCAGAACCCCCAGACGAAAATTGGGAAAGCGAGTCATGGACGAAGGCAGGACTGAAAAACAGTCGCGAGCCTACGTTTGCGGAATGAACCGAGCCTGAAGCAAGATGAACCGAACCTGACTGAAAGGCCCGGTGCAACTCGGTGACGCTAGACTGCAATTTTTCTTGGAAAGACATGCGTGCGCATATTGCTGGTCGAAGATGACAGTGCATTGGCAGATGCCGTCTGCAGCTATCTGTTGGCCAAGGCTTTCGTGGTCGACGTGGCGCCCAGCCTGGCCGACGCGCGCGGCGCCCTGCTCTCGGTGCAGTACGCAGCCGTGCTGCTCGACCTGCATCTGGGCGACGGAGACGGCCTCTCGCTGCTGCCGCAGGTGCGCGCCCTGCCCGAGCGCCCCATAGTCATCGTGCTGACGGCCCGCGACCAGGTAACAGACCGCATCCGCGGCCTGGACGCCGGCGCCGACGACTACCTCATCAAGCCCTACGACCCTGCCGAACTGCTTGCACGCCTGCGTGCGGTCGAGCGGCGCCGCAGCTCCAGCAGCTCGCCGGTGCTGCACCTCGGCACGCTCGAGATCGACCTGGCGCACGACATGGTGCGCAAGGACGGCTCGCCGATCACGCTGACGCAGAAGGAATGGGCGCTGCTGCGCGTCATGGCCACGCGGCCCGAGCGCATCCACACGCGCGAGAACCTCGCCGACGCGCTGTACGGCTTCGGCGACGAGGCCGACAGCAACACGCTAGAGGTCTTCATCAGCCGCCTGCGGCGCAAGCTCGGACGCAGCCACATCCAGACACTGCGCGGCCTCGGCTACCGGCTGTCGTTCTCCGCGGACGACGACGAATGAGTGCCTCCAGCTTCGCGGCCGGCCGCGACTCGCTCGCCGGCCGGCTGACCCGCACCCTGATCATCTGGGTCGGCGGCGTGTGGCTGTTGTGCGTGTTCGCCGTGGTCTGGTATGTGGACCGCGAGATCAACCACAACTTCGACAACGAACTGGTCGAGGTCTCGCACCGCATGTTCGCGATGGCGGTGCAGGAACTGGAAAAGCTGCAGCACCCGGGCCAGGAGCCGCCGCGCGAACCGCTGATCGCGCCCAAGCAGCTGTTCTCGGAAGACGCGGTGATCTACCAGATCGTCGATCTGCACGAGCATGTGATGCTGCGCTCCGCCGAGGCGCCCGCGGACACCTTCGACGTGCCGCTGGCCGCCGGCTTCGCGAACAACCCGACCTGGCGCATCTACACCGTGCGACACCCGACGCTGGGCCTGTTCTTCCAGGTGGCGGACCCGCTCGACGAACGCCGCCACGCCCTCAACCGCACGCTCTTCGGCCTGATCATTCCGCTCGGCGCAGTGCTGCCGCTGCTTGCGCTGGTGTTGCGCAACGTGGCGCGCACCGAGCTGCGGGTGCTGCAGGATCTGGCCGGCGAGATCGAGAAGCGCAGCGGCGCCGACCTGAGCCCGATCGCCCTGCCCGGCGGGTTGCCCAAGGAGTTGCGCACTGTCGGCGATCACGTCAACCGGCTGCTGGAGCGGCTGTCTCACTCGCTCGACGTGGAGCGCGCCCTGGCGGCCAATGCCGCGCACGAGCTGCGCACGCCGCTCGCCGCCGCCCGCCTGCGGCTGCAGACCGCGCTGGAGCACGACCTGCAGCGTAACGACGTGCAGGCCGCGCTCGATGCGCTGCACACTCTCAGCCATCGCACCGAAAAGCTGCTGCAGCTGTCGCGCGCGGAATCGGGCGCCTCGCTCGCGCGCACGCGGGTCGACCTGGTGCAGCTTGCAGGCACCGTGGCGCAGGAGTTCTGGCAAGACCCGCAGAATGCCGAGCGACTCATGCTCAAGGTACCCGACAGCGTCGTGCCACTGGCCCTCGGCGACGTCGATGCTCTCGCAATTGCCCTGCGCAACCTGGTGGAGAACGCGCTGCGCTACGGCGGCGGCCGCGTCGTCATCGAGGTGATGTCGCCTTGCACCCTGGCCGTGCGCGACACCGGCCACGGCGTTACCCCCGCGCAGCTCGAAACCCTGCGCGAGCGCCACGTGCGCCACAGCTCCGACCGCGCGGGCTATGGCCTGGGCATTTCGATCGTGGGCACCATCGTCGAGAAGCACGGCGCGAAGCTCGAACTCTCGTCGCCGCCCCTAGGCGCGGCGCACGGCTTCGAGGCGCGCGTCGTGCTGCGGCCGGCCTGAGCCTCCTCAGCGGCGGGCGGTTTCCCGCTTCGGCGCAAAGTCGTAGGAGTTGTCGAAGCCGAACTGCCCGGCGTCGTACATCGCCTTCATCTTCTTCACGAGATGCCGCTGCACCGGCTTGGGCAACGCAAAGTAGTTGTCATTGGCGGTGGTCTTGCGATCGCCGTCCAGATGACCGGTGATGGCGTGGATCGTCGCCTTGCGGCCCAGATGGAAAGCGACGATCTTGATGCGCCCCACGTAGTCGTCGTTGTCGATGTGATCGGAGTCGACGGGGTTGAAGAAGCGATACACGAGGATCGGGTCGACCAGCCCGTCGCCGTCGATGTCCGCGAGTTCGATGAGCTTCGAGCGAAAGTTGACGCCGGCCTCGTCCTTGTTGGCGAAGTCGCGGATCGACCATTCACGGGTCAAGGTGTTGTCGCCGCCCACCTTGTAGAGCGAGGCCTGGATGGCCGAGGACAGCAGTTCCCCGGCGTATGGCTCGTCCTGCTTTTCGCCGAGCAGCAAGACGTAGCTGCCCGACTTGTCGGTGTAGCAATAGCGCTTGAATGCGGGGAGTTCAAGCCCTGCCTTCTTCAGCGCCTCGGCGCTCGCGTACGGCGCATTGGCTGCGCATTCGTTCTTGCCGGGTAGGCCTATCTGGGCGTGGCTGCCGGTGACAAGCAATGCCAGGAGCGTTAACGCCAGGAGCTTCCGCTTCATCGGACCGCCGTTCACTCGCTCACCAGCGCGCGCAGCCAATCGGGCAGCGCCAGCGCCTTCTGCTTCGGGAAGTCGACCCAGATGGTGGTCGCGCCGCCAGCTGCGCAGATCACGCCGGGCTCTTCCTCGCGGGCCATGGTGCCCCAGCTCTCGAAGGTGGTGCGGCCGGGGTCGCTCACGTACATCTTGAGCAGCACGTTGCCCGGGTATTCGATCTGGCGGTAAAAATTGCAGAAGGCGTTGACGATCACCATGCCCTCGCCGCCAGGCTCGGGCTCGAAGCCGATGGAGTGCATCCAGTCGATGCGCGCGGTTTCGAGGTAGCGAAAGTAGGTGCCGTTGTTCAGATGGCCCATTGCATCCATGTCGCCCCATCGGATCGGGATCGACGTTTCATACACGAGCTTTTTCTTTTCGGGGATTTCGATTCTCATCGGTGCGCCTTGATGGATGCGAGGATGCCCAGCACGAACAGCAGCGCCGCCGCCCACTCGGCGGCCTGCGGCCAGCGGCCGTCCCAGACGAAGGAATAGAACAGCGCGAACAGCGTCTCGCTGACGATCAGCTGGCCGCACAGGCTGGCGGACAGGCGCTGGCTCGCGACGTTCCAGAGGATAGTGGCCAGCCACGACGAGCCGAAGCCGCTCGCCAGCGCGATCCACACGAACAGCATGCCGTCGGGCTGCGCCTGCAGCGTCGCCACGTCGCTGCCCGCAACGCCCCACAGCAGCAAGGCGCCCAGGCCGGTCGCCACGCCGAGCCAGTTGGCCCAGTCGGTTGCGTTGAGCTCGGTGTGGCGCTGCAGCCAGACGGCATTGAGCAGGCCGTACACCGTCCAGCTTGCCATTGCGGCCAGCGCCAGCGCGATGCCCCAGCCGAAGCGGGCACCGCCACTGCCTGCGCCGTGCTGCGCGGACCATGCGCCATAGATCATCAGCGCGATGCCCGCGCCCGTGAGCAGCAGCCCCGGCAGCAGCGCGCGCATCCGCAGGCCGACGGGCCGGCCCAGCAGCATCATCCAGACAGGGATCGTGCCGATGATGAGGCTGGGTACCTCGGTGCCCGCCGCCTCGATGCCGAAGGCCAGCAGCAGGTAGTAGCCGGTAAAGCCCAGCACGCTGAGCCCCAGCGCCGCGAGCGCCTGCCGCCCGTTCGGCCAGCGCACTGCAGCCGGCCGCGCGAACACGGCCAGCGCCGAGACCGCTCCGAACACCGCGAAGCGCGAGGCCGTGATGTCCACCATGCCGAAGTGACCCACCATGCGCGGTGCCACGAAGGTCAAGCCCCAGAGCGCACCCGCGGCCAGCCCGGCCGCAATGCCGACCCAAGCCCGCGGACTCAGAGCGAGAACCCGTCGTCGGCCGCGATGACGGCGCCGTTCACGAAGTGGCTCTGGCCGCTGGCCAGCAGCACGATCAGGCCGTCCAGGTCTTCGGGCTTGCCCACGCGCTTGCGCGGCAGCATGTTGACCAGCTTGGCGCCGCCTTCGGTGCTCCAGTGTTCCTCGTTGAGCTCGGTTGTGATGTAGCCCGGGCACAGCGCGTTCACGTTGATGCCGAAGCGACCCCATTCGAGCGCCATGGCCTTGGTCATCTGCACCACGGCGATCTTGCTCATGCAGTACGTGCCGATCTGCGGCATGACCTTGAGCGCCGCCGCCGACGCAATATTGATGATGCGCCCACCGATGTAGGTGCCAGGCGCCGTGCCCTGGGCGCGCGCCAGCATGCGCTTGCCGACCTCTTGCGCCACGAAGAAGGAGCCCTTCACGTTGGTGTCGAAGATGTAGTCGTAGTCGTCGGGAGTCACGTCCTGCAGGCGCTGTGTGGTGCTCACGCCCGAGTTGTTGACCAGGATGTCGATGGCGCCCACCTCGGTCTCGGCACGCGCTACCGCCGCCTTGATGCTGCCGATGTCGGTCACGTCGAGCTCGACCACGTGGGCGTCGCCGCCCTCGCCTTCGATGCGTGCGCGCAGCTCCTTGAGCTTCTCGACGCGGCGGCTGGCCAGCACCACAGCGGCGCCCGCACGAGCCAGGGTTTTCGCGAACTGGGCGCCGAGCCCGCTGGAGGCGCCGGTGACGAAGGCCACGCGGCCGGAAAGATCGATGCTGTAAGCCATGAACTGAATCCTGTGGAGTCGCGCAGGTGACGCCCAAGCGCCCCGCCCACGAGTGACACGGACCGCCCGTGGACGCCGCATAAAATGCCCCGCAACCCGGGAAGCCCCGCGCCTCGAAAAATCATTATCGACCCAACCCACATGACCCACGACGAAATCCTCGCCCAGTTCGGCCCTCGCGAAGCCATGGAATACGACGTGGTCGTGGTCGGTGGCGGCCCGGCCGGCCTCTCGACCGCGATCCGGCTCAAGCAACTCGCCGCGCAACACGAAAAAGAGATCTCGGTCGTGGTGCTCGAAAAAGGCTCGGAGCCCGGCGCGCACATCCTCTCGGGCGCCATCATGGACCCGCGCGCGCTCAACGAACTGCTGCCCGACTGGAAGGAACTCGGCGCCCCGCTGAACCAGCCGGTGACAGACGACGCGATGGTGTTCCTGGGCGAGAAGTCGAGCCTGCGCACTCCCAACCTCTTCCTGCCGGCCTGCTTCCAGAACCACGGCAACTACATCATCAGCCTGGGCGCCTTCACCAAGTGGCTGGCGCAGCAGGCCGAAAATCTCGGCGTCGAGATCTTCCCGGGCTTTCCTGCCGCTGAAGTGCTCTACAACGAAGACGGTTCGGTGCGCGGCGTGGCCACCGGCAACATGGGTGTCGGCAAGGACGGCGAACCGACCGAGAACTTCCAGCTCGGCATGGAGCTGCTGGGCAAGTACACGGTGTTCGCCGAAGGCGCGCGCGGCCACCTGGGCCGCCAGCTGATTGCAAAGTACAAGCTCGACGCGGGCAAAGACCCGCAGACCTACGGCCTCGGCGTGAAGGAAGTCTGGGAAATCGACCCCAAGCGCCACCAGCCCGGCTTCGTGCTGCACACCGCCGGCTGGCCGATGGACAACAACACCTACGGCGGCGCCTTCCTCTATCACATGGAGGACAACAAGGTCACCATGGGCTTCATCACGGGCCTGGACTACAGCAACCCTTACCTGAGCCCGTTCGAGGAAATGCAGCGCTGGAAGCTGCACCCCAACATCCGCTGGTACCTCGAAGGCGACGAGGCCAAGGGCATCAAGCCGGCCAAGCGCATCGGCTACGGCGCGCGCGCCATCACGGCCGGTGGCCTGATGTCGCTGCCCAAGACGGTGTTCCCGGGCGGCGCACTGGTCGGCTGCGAGGCCGGCTACCTCAACGTGAGCCGCATCAAGGGCAGCCACGCCGCCATCAAGACCGGCATGCTGTGCGCCGAGGCCGCCTTCGACGCGGTCACAGCCGGCCGCCAGCACGACGAGCTCACGGCCTACCCGGCCGCCTTCGAGAAGAGCTGGCTGCACGCCGAGCTGAACAAGGCGCGCAACTTCAAGGCCTGGTTCAAGAAGGGCCTGGGCATTGCAACTTTCATGAACGGCATCGAGCAATGGCTGCTCAAGGGCCACATTCCGTGGACGCTGCACCGCAACAAGCCCGACCACCAGTACCTGAAGCCCGCGGCGGAGTGCAAGCCCATCGTCTATCCGAAGCCGGACGGCAAGCTCACCTTCGATCGTCTCTCCAGCGTGTTCATCAGCAACACGAACCATGAAGAGCAGCAGCCGGCCCACCTGACGCTGAAGGACGCGACGGTGCCGGTCAACATCAACCTCGCCAAGTTCGCTGGCCCTGAGAGCCGCTACTGCCCGGCCGGCGTGTACGAGTTCGTCGGCACGGAAGACGGCAAGCAGCGCCTGCAGATCAACGCGCAGAACTGCGTGCACTGCAAGACCTGCGACATCAAGGATCCGACGCAGAACATCGTGTGGGTTACGCCTGAGGGCGGTGGCGGGCCGAACTACGTGGGGATGTAAGGCGCTCTGCGCTTGTGTGAGAAGCCCTCTTCGGAGGGCTTTTTCGTTTCGGTGCTGTTTGCGTTCGGGGGTGTGTGCGAAGGCCACCGGGTGCTCCCCTCCGCGAATGTCCCCCGGCCTGCGGCCTCCTCCTTTATTTCGCTGCGGGGGAGCACCCGGCGCCCTTCGCACGATGAGTGCTGCTGTTGTCTGCCGAGAACAACTGCTGCGGGTCCGCGAAAGGCTCTCATCTTTTCTCCTTGACCATGCGTCCATTCAGCAACCCGTGGCGTAAATGGAATCAGGACGGCGATGCACGTCGCCGTCCGCTAGCCCATTCAATTCATCGAAGAGGATCTTTCGCCATGAACACCCTGCTCCACCGCATCGCCATCGCCGCCGCTCTGACCGTCACCGCCGGCCACGCGCTCGCCGCCGACCCAGCCCCCGCTCCTGCACCGGTCGCCAAGGCCGCGCCTGCCAGCAAGCTGTCCGCCGCCCGCGCACTGATCGCCGACAGCAAGTGGACTGCAGCCATCAGCGAACTCGAACGCGTCAACGACACCGGCAATGCCGACTGGAACAACCTCATGGGCTACACCCTGCGCAAGTCCGGCGCCGGCAAGTGGGCCGCCTCGGAGAAGTACTACGACGCCGCGCTGAAGATCGATCCGAAACACGTCGGTGCGCTCGAATATTCGGGCGAGCTGTACATCTCGATGGGTGACCTGCCCAAGGCCGAGCAGCGTCTTGCCGCGCTGGGCCAGGCCTGCAACATGGCCTGCCCCGAGTACAAGGACCTGAAGGCTTCCGTCGAGAGCTTCAAGGCCGGTGGCGCCAAGAAGAGCTGAGCATGAGGCGGGCCGGCCGGCCCGCTTCATGCGGCTACCTGGCAACCAGGAAGACGTAGTCCGCGCTGTAGTCCTGCCGGATGCGCTTGCCCGCATCGGCCTGCGCCTCGCACCCCTTTGCCGGCGCATTGCCGCCAAGGGTATTGATGCGCTGCACGCCGGTGACATCGGCCAACTTGCCGGGACCGCCGGCCGACTTGGCGGACAGCAGCAGCCACGGAATGTCGGCCTCGCGCTGGCCGTTGGCGCGGGCCTTGCATTCGTAGATCTGCACGCCCACTGCGTGCCAGGTGAAGGCGGCGCGTTCGCCATCGGATGCCCTGATGGCGGCCGGCAGTTCGGTGGCTGGCGATGCGCAAGCGGCAAGCAAGGCGGCGCCCAGCAGGGCAGCGCACGAGGGAAGAATTCGCGTCGATTTCAATGTCATGGCATTTCCCGGTTCAGGAAGAAAAGATAAACGAACGAGTGCGGACCGGATCATCCGGCCCTTCTCCAGAAACGACACGCACGCAGGAACGGATGCAATACTCGCCCGCATGAATAGAAATATTCTGATGAGCCTGCAAGACCTGATCGCTGGCGCGGCCCGTGGCGACCACGCGTGCTTTGCGCAGATCTACGAACGCACGCACCTGCATCTGTTCGGCGTCGCGGTTCGTATGTTGGGCAATGAACAGGCGGCCGAAGACGTGCTGCAAGAGGCCTATGTGAGCATCTGGAAAAACGCGGGCGGCTATCGCTCCAGCGTCGACGGGCAAGAGATCCAGCCCATCACCTGGCTGATCGCAATCGTGCGCAACAAGGCGCTGGACGCGCTGCGCGCGCGCAAGCGGCGCAACACCCACGAACAACCGCTGGCCACGGGTCCGGACGGCGAGCCGGAAACCGGATCTGACACGACAGCCGACCCGGCCCCCGGCGCTGCGCAGCTGCTCGACCAGGCCATGCATGCGCTTCGCATCGATGGCTGCATGTCTGCGCTCGACGGCAGCTTCCGCCAGAGCCTGGCGCTGGCCTACTACCAGGGCCTGTCGCACACCGAGGTGGCTGCACAGATGAATGCGCCGCTCGGCACGGTCAAGGCATGGATACGGCGCGGGCTCGATAAGCTGCGTGCCTGCCTGAGCGCACAGGGGGTGGCGCCATGAGATACACCGACGCCCGCCTGCTCGATGCACTGGCATCGGCCTACGCACTGGGCACGCTCGAGGGCGGCGCACGGCGGCGCTTCGAGCGACTGATGCGCGATCGCGCGGACGTGCGCGACGTGGTCGCGCAATGGGAGCAGCGGCTCGGGCAGTTGGCCCTGTCGGTGCCGCAGCGCAAGCCTTCGGCCGATCTCTGGCGCGCGATCGCCGCACGCACCCAACCCGCCCAGGCACAGCAAGCACGACAGGCACGGCCTTCTCGCTGGCCCAGCTGGCTGCGGCCCGCAGGCTTCAGCTTCGGCGGGCTCGTGGCGGGCGTCATCGCCGCGAGTGCGTTGTTCCTTGCCGTGCCCGGCGCCTTCATCACGAGCGACCAGCTCGCGATGCGTACGGGCGAGCGGCTGCCGCAAAGCTATGTGGGCGTGCTCACCGACACCGACGGCCGGGGCCGATTGCTGGTCAGCTCGCTGCGGCACGGCCGCACGGTCACGCTGAAGGTGCTGGGTGCGACAGCGCTGCCCGTTTCGGGCGATGAACGGCTCGTGCTGTGGGCCTTGCCCGCCGATGCAGCGCCCTTGGCCATCGGCGCGGTGCCGGCGAGCGGCGCTGGCACGCTGACGCTGCCCGACACCTCCGAGAAACTTCTGTCGAAGGTCTCGCGCCTCGTCGTGACGCGCGAGCGCAGCGCCTCGCCCGCGGCCCCCAGTGCCGATGTGGTGTTGAGCGGCGCCTGCGCCAAGCTCTGGTGAGCCTCGCTTATTCTTGCGGCTCACAGGAGACAAAACCCATGCAGATCGTCATCACCGGCGGCGCCGGTTTTCTGGGCGCGCGCCTCGCACGCACGCTGTTGAAGCAAGGCCAGCTTTCGCTGGCCGGCGCACCGGCCCAGCCCATCGAACGCATCACGCTGGTCGACCGCGCGGGCGCTCCCACCGACCTCGCGGCCGATGCGCGCATCACCACCGTGACGGGCGACCTGAACGCACAGCTCGCCGCTGACGCAGATGCCACCGTCTGGCGCGAAGCCGATGCCATCTTCCACCTGGCCGCCGCGGTGAGCGGTGAATGCGAAGCCGACTTCGACCTCGGCATGCGCAGCAACTTCGCGGCCACGCATGCCTTGCTCGAAAAAGTACGTACGCTCGGCACGAAACCCGTGCTGGTGTTCGCCAGTTCGCTCGCAGTGTTCGGCGATTCGCCCGAGCAGCCGCTGCCGAAGGTGATCGAAGACCACACGCTGCCCACGCCGCAGACCAGCTACGGCATCCAGAAATTCATTGGTGAACAGCTGGTGGCCGATTTCACGCGCAAGGGCTTCGTGCGCGGGCGCAGCGTGCGGCTCATGACGGTGAGCGTGCGCCCGGGCAAGCCCAACGGCGCGGCCTCGGGCTTCTTCAGCGGCATGATCCGCGAGCCGCTGGCCGGGTTGCCCGCCGCCTGCCCCGTGCCCGACGCAACGCCTGTCGCCATTGCGTCACCGGCGCGCACCATCGAAGGCATCATCCGCGCCGCCGAGGCCAGCGATGCGCAGTGGGGCCCGCGCACCGCGCTCAACCTGCCCTCTCTCGCCACCACGGTCGGCGAAATGGCCGCGGCGCTGGAGCGCGTGGCCGGCAAGGCCGCCACCGCCCTGCTGGACCGCACACCCGACCCGACGATCCAGCGCATCGTGAAGACCTGGCCGGGCCACATCGATACCGTGCGCGCAAGGGCGCTGGGGCTCACGTCCGACGAAAACTTCGAGGCCGTCATTCGCGAGTACGTCCGTGAAAATCCCGACGCGGTAAAGCTCCCGGGTGTTGCATAGTCCGTTGCGCCTGACGCGCACCTGACCCCAACCCCGGAGACATCATGAAACTCGGCCACATCGCCGCCGCCTGCCTTTCGCTTGCCCTGGGCACTTCCGCCTTCGCGCAGCAACCGACCGTTCTGAAGATCGGCTACGCGACCTCCAAGGAGTCGCACTACGGCGTGGGCTCCACGGTGTTCTGCGAAGAAATCGAGAAAGGCACCCAAGGCCGCTACAAGTGCCAGCACTTCGCCAACTCGGCGCTCGGCGGCGAGCGCGAGCAGATCGAGGCCATCCAGCTCGGCACGCAGGACCTGGTCAACACCTCGACCGGCCCGGTGGGCAACTTCGTGCCCGAGGTCAAGATCGTCGACATTCCGTTCCTGTTCCGCGACTACGACCATGCGCGCAAAGTCATGGACGGCCCCATCGGCCAGGACATCCTGACCAAGTTCCCGAGCAAGGGCATCATCGCGCTGGCCTGGACGGAGAACGGCTTTCGCCACATGACGAACAGCAAGCGCGACATCGTCAAGCCCAGCGACGCGGCCGGCCTGAAGATGCGCACCATGGAAAACAAGGTGCACATGGACGGCTACCGCACCTTCGGCATCCTGCCCACGCCCATGGCTTTCCCTGAACTGTTCGGCGCGCTGCAGCAAGGCACGGTCGACGGGCAGGAGAACCCGATTCCGGTGATCCTGTCGTCGAAGTTCTCGCAGGTGCAAAAGCACCTCTCGCTCACGGGCCACGTGTACTCGCCGGCGCTGCTTCTGCTGTCGCCGAAGGTGTGGAACAAGCTGTCTGACGCCGACAAGAAGGTGTTCACCGAAGCCGCGAAGAAGGCCGCCATTGCCCAGCGCAAGAAAGTCAACGACGACGAGAACAACGGCATTGCCCAGCTCGAGAAAGACGGCATGAAGGTCACGCGCACCGTCGACGGCGCCGCCTTCCGCGAGGCGCTGAAGCCCGCCTACGTGAGCTACGCCAAGGAATTCGGCGCGGACAACATCAAGAAGATCACGGACGTCAAGTAAGCCCTGAGCCGCCACGGCCGGCTCTCCGGCAACGCGCCCGGCACGCATGCGTGCGCCGGGCGCTTCGTTTTTCAGACAGAACAGAGAACAACACAAAGTGCAAGCCTTCGAGCGCTACTTTCTCGCCGCCAACCGCTGGGCGCTGATTCTTCTGCTGGCCGCCATGTCGGTCATCATCTTCACCAACGTCGTGCTGCGCTACACCACGAGCCAGTCGCTCGAATGGGCCGAGGAGGTGTCGCGCCACATGATGATCTGGCTCACCTTCCTGGGCGCCGGGCCGGTGCTGCGCTACGGCGGGCACATCGCGGTCGAGAACCTGCAGGACGCCTTGCCCCGCAGCGCGGCCGTCGCGGTGCGCATCGTCGTCGCCGGGCTGCTGTTCGCATTCTTCGGTTTCATGGTCTGGTACGGCTGGCTGTACATGGAACGCACGATGTTCCAGCTCACTGCCGTGACTCAGATTCCGTTCGCCTACATCTACAGCGCGATGCTGTTCGGCGGCATCTTGTTGATCGTGCACTGGCTGCTGGTGGTGCGCGGCTACGTGCTGCGCAGGGAGTTCGCGTCCGACGCGCACTTCGACGCCAACGCCTCGGCGTCGCTGTAAGGAGAACGACCATGGACGCAAGCATTGTTCTGATCGTTTCCGCCTGCATTTTCCTGGCCATCGGCGTGCCGGTGGCCTTTGCGCTGGGCCTCTCCACCGTTACCACGCTGATCCTTGCGGAGAACTACCCGCTGATGGTGCTGCTGAAGGAAACCTTCACCGGCATCGACAGCTTTCCGCTGATGGCGGTGCCCTTCTTCATTCTTGCGGCCGAACTCATGAGCGGCGGCTCGCTCACCGAGGTGCTGCTGCGCTTCGCAGGCCAGTTCGTGGGCCACCGACGCGGCGGGCTGGGCTACACCAACGTGGTGTCGCTGACCTTCTTTTCGGGCATCTCGGGCTCGGCGCTGGCCGACGCGGCGGGGCCGGGGTCGATGCTCATCAAGATGATGGACAAGGCCGGCTACGACCGCTCGTACGCGGCGGCGCTCACGGCCTCGACCGCCATCGTCGGGCCGATCATCCCCCCCTCGATCATCATGATCATCTACGCGCTGCAGGACGAGAGCGTATCGGTCGGCACGCTGTTCGCGGCCGGCATCATGCCGGGCATCCTGATCGCGGTGGCGATGTGCGTCGTGAACTTCTACGTCTCGAAAAAGCGCAACTACAAGGGCGACGGGCAAACGCCTCCGCTGCGCGAGATCCTGGTCACGACCTGGAAGGCGATTCCCGCGATCCTGCTGCCGGTGGTGATCCTGGGCGGCATGCGCGCCGGCTGGTTCACGCCGACCGAGGCCTCGGTGGTGGCGGTGTTCTATGCGCTGGTGTGCGGCAAGTTCGTCTACCGCACGCTCGAGTGGAAGATGCTGCCCGACATACTCTCGCGCTCGGCGTTGCTGTCGGCTTCGGTGCTGATCATCATCGGGCTGTCGGCCTCGTTCGCGTGGGTGCTGACCATCGAGGGCATTCCGCAGCAGATGGCCGAATGGCTCATCAGCATGAACCTCTCGCCGTGGATGTTCCTGATCATCGTCAACGTGTTCCTGCTGCTGTTCGGCATCTTCATCGAGCCGCTGCCGGGCGTGATGGTGCTGGCGCCGATCCTCGCGCCGGTGGCCATCAAGCTGGGCGTGGACCCGGTGCACTTCGCGATGATCGTGATCTTCAACCTCACGCTGGGCATGATCACGCCGCCGGTGGGCGGACTGCTGTTCGTGACCTGCAACGTGTCGAAGGTGCCGATGTCGGCGCTGGTGAAGGAACTGGTGCCGTTCCTTTGGGCGCATGGGGCTGTGCTGGTCATCCTGACCTTCGTGCCCGCGCTGAGTACGTGGCTGCCGCACGTGCTCGGGTTCAAGTAACGGCCTGGGCTCCGGGGCCTGATCGGCCCGGTGAATCGGCGGATGTTCACTGCCAGAATCGGGCGACGGGCCAAGGGCCGACAACCGACAAGGAGGGGACTGCGCCATGAATCGATTCCTGAGCTGCCTGCTGGGCGGCGCCTTGCTGGCTCCGGCTGCCTTCGGCGCCCCGCCCGCAATGCCCGCCGCGGTACCAGCCCCCGTATCGGCAGCAGCGCCGGCCGATCCCGCCTCCAGCATCCGCGAAGTCGAAGCCGCCGTGCGCGCCTGGGCCGCGGCCTGGTCAGCCCGGGACGTGGTGCGCTACCTGGCCGCCTATGCACCCGACTTCACGCCGCCCCGAGGCCAGGACCGCAAGGCCTGGGAGGCGGACCGCCGCGCGCGCATTACCGACAAGACGACCATCAGCGTGAGCATCGACAGCCTGGTCATCAGCGTCCAGGGGCAGGCGGCCAGCGCGAGCTTTCAACAGACCTACAGCGCCGACAAGCTGCGCGAGAAGAGCCGCAAGACGCTGGAATTGCAGCGCGTGGGCAACCAGTGGCTCATACGCAAGGAAAGCGCGGGCTGAAGGCCGGCCGCGATTGCCCCTGTAAGGCAAACGGTTCATGAAGATGTCACCACTTGCAACGATGCTGCAGCCCTCGATTCCCGAAAGCTGTGGCTGCCATGTTTCCCACCAAGACCGACAAGGCGCGCGACGAACTCCAGGGCGGACAGCGCACGCTCAGCCAGCGTGAGCGCGCCCTGCTGCTGATGGCCGATGGCCGGCGCTCGCTGACCGACTTCAGTCCGCTGTTCTCCAACCGGGTCGAAGCCGAACAGGCGATCCAGGCGCTGGTGCAGCGGGGCTACCTGCAGGCCCCGCAGGCTGCTGCTGCGGCACCGGCGCCCGCACCGATAGCAGCCCCCGCCCGGCCCGCGCCTATCGCCGCCGCCGAGCCGATCCAGGTCGCCACCACCTCGGCCGACACCTTCGACGGCAAGCGCTCGCTGGCCACCACGCGCATGTTCCTGTTCGACATCTGCGAGCGCATGTTCGTGCGGCGCGACCCGAAATTCGCGCTGCAGATGCGCGACGCCCTGCGCGAGGCCCGCGACCGCGAGGCGATGCTGACCATCGCCGCGCTGATGCTCACCGAGATCGAGAAAACCGCAGGGGTGGAACGGGCCGAATCGCTGCGCGAGCGCATCGACAAGCTGCTGCCGCCGGCCGAAATCATCCACTGACGCAAAACCCCTGCCCCGCGCGATCCACTACACTCGCCAGGGTCAGGAGAGAGCCCCGCGTGCCGGGGCCGCCGAAGGCGCAGGGGTTTCCCGAACGCTCAGGCAAAAGGACTGACAAGGCGCCGGTGAACACCGGCGTTTCCTTGCTGGAGAGAGGCCGTTGCAGTGAAAACTGCCCATCGGCCCACCGAAGGAGCAAACCCCGATCGTGGGGCGAATCTCTCAGGTAAAGCGGACAGCAGGGGTGGCCCATGGCTTGCGTCATGGATTTCGTCTGCCCCTTTGGAGTGCCCCGTGGCTGCTTCTTCCGCCCCCGCTACCGAACTTCTCAAGACGCCGCTGCACGACCTCCACGTGGAGTTCGGTGCCCGCATGGTGCCCTTTGCCGGCTATTCGATGCCGGTGCAGTACCCCGCCGGCCTGATGGCCGAGCACAAGCACACGCGCGACGCGGCCGGCCTGTTCGACATCTCCCATATGGGCCAGCTGCGCCTCGTCGGGCCCGATGCGGCGGCGGCTTTCGAAACCCTGATGCCCGTCGACGTGATCGACCTGCCCGCCGGCAAGCAGCGCTACGGCCTGCTGCTGAACGACGAAGGCGGCATCCTCGACGACCTGATGTTCTTCAACGAGGGCAACGGCTCGATCTTCGTGATCGTCAACGGCGCCTGCAAGGTGGCCGACATCGCCCACATCCAGCAGAAGATCGGCAGCCGCTGCCAAGTGCAGCCCCTGCCCAACCACGCCCTGCTCGCGCTGCAGGGCCCGCAGGCCGCGGCCACGCTGGCGCGGCTGTCGCCCGGCATCGAGCGCTTCGTGTTCATGACGGGCGGTGCGGTGCAGATCGGCGGCATTGCCGCCTTCGTCACCCGCAGCGGCTACACCGGCGAAGACGGCTTCGAGATCTCGGTGGCCGCCAAAGACGCCGAGGCGCTGGCCCGCCTGCTGCTGGCCCAACCCGAGGTCAAGCCCATCGGCCTGGGCGCGCGCAATTCGCTGCGGCTCGAAGCCGGCCTGTGCCTCTACGGCAACGACATCGACACCACCACCACGCCTGTCGAGGCCTCGCTCAACTGGGCGATGCAGAAGGTGCGCCGCACAGGCGGCGCGCGCGAAGGCGGCTTTCCAGGCGCGACAAAGATCCTCGCGCAGCTTGCCGTCGCTACCGCAGGCGCTGCCGGCCACACCGACCACGACACGCTGAAGCGCAAGCGCGTGGGCCTCGTCGCCCTCGAACGCATTCCGGTGCGCGACGGCACGGTGCTGCAATCTTTCGAAGGCCATGACATCGGCATCGTCACCAGCGGCCTGCTCGGCCCGACGGCCGACCGCTGCATCGCCACGGGCTACGTGGCCACCGCCTTCGCCGAGCCGGGCACGCGCGTGCAGGCCATCGTGCGCGGCAAGCCGGTGCCGATGGAGGTCTCGACGATGCCTTTCGTGCCCACCCGCTACTACCGCGGCTGAGCCTGGTCGACAGGCTAGGCTCTGCACCCCGATTCATTTTTTCCACGAGGAGTTTTTCCATGAGCATCAAGTACACCAAGGACCACGAATGGGTGTCGGCCGAAGGCGACGCAGCCACCGTCGGCATCACCGTGCATGCGCAGGACGCGCTGGGCGACGTGGTGTTCGTCGACCTGCCCGAAGTCGGCAAGACCTTTGCGCAAGGCGAAGTTGCCGGCGTCGTCGAATCGGTCAAGGCCGCGGCCGACGTGTTCATGCCCGTGTCGGGCGAGATCACCGAAGTGAACGAGGCGCTGCGCGCCGACCCGTCGCTCGCCAACAGCGACCCGCTGGCCGCCGGCTGGTTCTTCAAGGTCAAGCTGAGCGAGCCCGCGCAGCTCGACGCCCTGCTGGACGCGGCCTCCTACGACAAGTTCGCCGCCGAATCCTGATCCGCTGAGTTCCTCAGCCACCTTCCTTCTTCTCCCCGAGCCCTCACCGCCATGCCGACGCCCGCCCTTCCCTCTTTGCAAGAACTAGAGAACGCCGAAGAATTCCTCGCCCGCCACATCGGCATCGATGCGGCGGACGAGGCGCGCATGCTGCCGGTGATCGGCTCGGAAACGCGCGCGGAGCTCATCGACGGCATCGTGCCCGTGGCCATCCGCCGCGCAAAGCCGATGCGCCTGCCCGCACCGGCCACCGAAGCCGATGCGCTGGCCGAGCTGAAGGTGATGGCGTCGAAGAACAAGGTGTTCAAGAACTTCATCGGCCAGGGCTACTACGGCACGCACACGCCGGGCGTCATCTTGCGCAACGTGCTCGAGAACCCCGCCTGGTACACCGCCTACACGCCCTACCAGGCCGAAATCTCGCAGGGCCGCATGGAAGCCCTGCTCAACTTCCAGACGATGGTGTGCGACCTCACGGACATGGCCATCGCCAACGCCTCGATGCTCGACGAAGCCACGGCCGCAGCCGAGGCCATGACGCTGGCCAAGCGCAGCGTGAAGAGCAAGAGCAACGTGTTCCTGGTGTCTGGCGACTGCCATCCGCAGACTATTGAAGTCATCAAGACGCGCGCCGCGCCGCTGGGCATCGAAGTGAAGGTGAGCACCGTGTCGGAAACGCTGCCGCACCTGATGGTGAGCGGCGAGTTCTTCGCCGTGCTCGCACAGTACCCCGCCACCACCGGCCACGTGCACGACCTGCGTCCGCTCGCGGGCCACGCGCATCAGTGCGACGCCGCCCTCATCGTCGCGGCCGACCTGCTGGCGCTCACGCTGCTCGTCGCGCCCGGCGAATTCGATGCCGACATCGTCTGCGGCACCACGCAGCGCTTCGGCATGCCGCTGTGCAACGGCGGCCCGCACGCCGCCTACCTGGCCTGCCGCGACGAATTCAAGCGCTCGCTGCCGGGCCGCCTGGTCGGCGTGAGCGTCGACACGCACGGCCGGCCCGCATACCGCCTCGCACTGCAGACGCGCGAGCAGCACATCCGTCGCGAGAAGGCCACGTCCAACATCTGTACCGCGCAGGTGCTGCCGGCCGTGGTGGCCAGCATGTACGCCGTGTACCACGGGCCCGATGGCCTCACGCGCATTGCGCAGCGAGTGGCAGCGCTCACGGCAATCCTCGCCAAGGGCCTCACGCAGATGGGCCGCGAGCTGGTCAACACCACCGCTTTCGACTCACTGACCATCCGCACCGGCGAAGACACGCCGGCAATCATCGAGCGCGCGCAGGCGGCCGGCGTCAACCTGCGCCAGCGCCTGCAGCAGCACCTGGGCATCTCGCTCGACGAGACCAGCACGCGCGCCGACGTCGAAACCCTGTGGAGCCTGTTCGCGCCCGCCGGCACGCAGGCGCCGCGCTTCGATGACCTGTCGAGCAGCACCACGCCGCTGATCCCCGAAGACCTGCGCCGCACCAGCGCCTTTCTCACGCACCCGGTGTTCAACACCCACAAGAGCGAAACCGCAATGCTGCGCTACATCCGCAGCCTGTCCGACAAAGACCTGGCGCTCGACCGCAGCATGATTCCGCTGGGCAGTTGCACGATGAAGCTCAACGCAACGAGCGAGATGATCCCCATCACCTGGCCCGAGTTCGCCAACATCCACCCCTTCGCGCCCGCCGAGCAGCAGCAGGGCTATGCCCAGCTCGACGCCCAGCTGCGCGCCTGGCTGTGCGAAGCCACCGGCTACGCGGGCATCAGCCTGCAGCCCAACGCCGGCTCGCAAGGCGAGTACGCAGGCCTGCTGGCCATCCGCTCGTTCCATGAAGCCAAGGGCCAGGGCCACCGCAACATCTGCCTGATTCCGTCTTCCGCACACGGCACCAACCCCGCGAGCGCGCAGATGGTGGGCCTGCAGGTGGTGGTGACAGCCTGCGACGCGCAGGGCAACGTCGACATGGACGACCTGAAGCGCGCCTGCGAAAAGCACAGCGACAAGCTGGCCGCAGTGATGATCACCTACCCCAGCACGCACGGAGTGTTCGAAACCCGCGTGAAGGAACTGTGCGAGCTGGTGCATGAACACGGCGGCCGCGTGTATGTCGACGGCGCCAACATGAACGCGCTGGTCGGCGTGGCTGCGCCGGGCGAGTTCGGCGGCGACGTGAGCCACCTGAACCTGCACAAGACCTTCTGCATTCCGCACGGCGGCGGCGGCCCCGGCGTGGGCCCGGTGTGCGTGGTCGAAGACCTCGTGCCATACCTGCCTGGCCACGCGACGGCCGGCGTGCCGTCGAACGGCGTGGGCGCCGTGTCGGCCGCACCGCTGGGCAATGCGGCCGTGCTGCCGATCAGCTGGATGTACTGCCGCATGATGGGCGCCAAGGGCCTGCAGGCTGCGACCGAAACGGCCATCCTCAGCGCCAACTACATCAGCGCGCGCCTGAAGGACCACTACCCCACGCTGTACGCGAGCCCCAACGGGCACGTCGCGCACGAGTGCATCCTCGACCTGCGCCCGCTGAAGGACACCAGCGGCGTCACCGCCGAAGACGTGGCCAAGCGCCTGATCGACTACGGCTTCCACGCGCCCACGCTGAGCTTCCCCGTGCCCGGCACGCTGATGGTCGAGCCGACCGAGAGCGAGCCGCTGGCCGAACTCGACCGCTTCATCGACGCGATGATCGCCATTCGCGGCGAAATCCGCCGCATCGAAGAAGGCGTGTGGCCGAAGGAAGACAACCCGCTCAAGCACGCGCCGCACACGGCTGCGAGCCTGCTCGGCACCGAGTGGAGCCACCCGTACTCGCGCGAACTCGGCGCGTTTCCGCTGGCCGAACTCAAGAACGCGAAGTACTGGCCGCCCATCGGCCGCGTCGACAACGTGTACGGCGACCGCAACCTGTTCTGCAGCTGCGTGCCCGTGGGCGACTACAAGGAAACCGAAGAGGCCTGACGAAACCCGAGAAGGCGGGCGGCAACCCAGCGGCCCTTCTACGGCGGGGATTCGCGACGATAGGTCGCCCACTTCACGGTCAGGATGTCTGCAGCGATCTTGGCGGCATTGACGCCCGCATAGGCTTCGGACGGATCGAACTGGAATGCCTCCTGGTATCGCTTGACCTGCGCATAGTCCTGGTCGAAGGTCATCGGACCCATGAGTTCGGCAGGATCGGTGCCCGCTGGAAGCGCGAGGAATTTCTCCGAATCGGTTGCACTCTGGTAGAGGTCGACGCTCATCAGGTTCATACGGGTGTCCTCGAGGTTTTGATCTTGAGAACAAAGCCTCAGCGACATCCGTGCAGCACGCAATCGGTCCGCGCCTACACAGCGCGCCGGAGGAATGCTCACGGGCGCCCGTGTACGTCGGGCGCCGTGCGGCGTCAGGGTTGCTTCTTCTTCGCCACGTCGCCAGTGGCGATCTGCTGGCGCAGGCCGCGCAGGCTGGTCTTCACCTTGCGCTCGTTCTCCGGCCCCATGCGCACCATGATCTTCTGGCCGGAAGACAGCGACTCCAGCTTGGGGTCAGCGTATTCATAGCGCACCCACGGCCGGGTCGAGGGCACGTCACCCTTCACCTCGACCAGCCGCACCTCCACCGGCCCCTTGGGCTCGGGCGCCTGCAGCAGATGGTCGATCACGGCAATGAGCCGGTCGTTGAAGTAGCGGCCCGGATAGCCCAGCTCTTCGTACGCCTGCTGGAACAGCGGATAGAGCTTTGCGTACACGGCCGCCGCCTTGGCCGGGTCGACCGACTCGGCCAGCAGCACGATGGCGTTGTAGCGCGCGGCGTTGTTCGCGGCAATCGTCTGTACCTGCCCCTGCTGCCCGTCGGTGATGAAGCGCTGGCCCGTGGGCAGCACCGGCCATGCGCTGGGCGGAGCCTGTTCGCGCGCGAGGTTGTCGACGGTGGTGACGAAGCGGCGCACGATGCCGTCGGGGTGCATGTACGCTGCAACGTTCTTGCCGCCGAACAGTTCGATCAGCGCCTTCGTCACGCGCGCATCGGAATCGGGCAGCTTGGGCAATGCCGCATCGGGCGGAGCCAGTGCATCCATGGGGTTCTGCGGCTCGGCGGACGCTGCCGAGGGCGGCGCCGGTGGTGGCGGTGGTGCGGGCGCGTCATTGGGCGCTGCGGCCACTGGCACGGGTTCTGCCAGCATCTGCTGCTGATACCAGCGCCAGCCAAGGTAGGTAGTCCCGAGCAGCACCAGCACGAAGGCGACGATGGCGCCTATGGGCATTTCGCGGCGGGGTCTGAACTCAGGGGCGTCGCGCGTGTCGCTGTCGGGCTCGGGCATGAGGTGGGTTTCCTTGTGCGGGAATGTCGGGGAAGCGAACGGCTATGGTGCACCAATTCGGGCTGCGCACCAGCCCCGTCGTCGTAACGCCCTGTGACGCACCCGCCGCGCGGAAGTTCACACGCTCAGCCCGCGAGCCGCACCACGTGCGCCTGCCGCGGATCGACCCTGCCCGCGTGCAGGTCGGCGATCACGGCTTGCGCATGCGCGAAGCCCTTGCCTTGTGCCAGCGTCATCCATCGATTGCCGGGCCTGCTCAGCTCGGCGATGAAGCTGCCTTGCGCCTCGTTGAAGCGCCGGTTGACCTCCTGCGGGCCCCAGTCGGCATTGCGCTTGCGGATCTGCACGGGGGCGAAGTAGAGCTTGGGCGTCGGGCCGGGCAGCGAGGTTGTGTCACCGAGAAATTCCGTCTTCTGCGCGGAGCCCGCATAGCAGTCGTACACCAGCGCTTCGCCGAAGTGGTGATGAATGGTCGCGCGCAGATCGTCGTTGCCCGAGAAGTCGACGTACAGCGTGGGCACATCGGCCGGCAGCGCCGTCACTTCTTCATAACTCAGAGTGCGGTCGTAGCAACCCAGGCTCTCCACGAAAGCGCGATTGGCGTTGGACGTGGCCGCAATCAGCGCCAGCCCTTCGCGCTGTCGCAGGCAAAAGGCCGTGCCGAATGCGGTCTTGCTCGACGCGCTCGACACCACGACCTGCTTCGCGCCGAAGAAAGCGTTGTCTTCCAGGAAGTCGGCCAGCATGAACGAGGTGATGAACAGCGGGCGCACCAGCATCTGGTAGTCCTCCAGCGCGGCGACGTAGCCCGCGTCGTTGCTGCAGCGCATGTACTGGTTGTAGGCCGACACCAGCTCGCTGCGGTGCGGCGCGCCGTCGTAGAAGCCGCGCGGCGTTACGCGCACCGGCTGCATGCGCAGGTGGCTCGCTATGGGGAAGTAGCCGTAGAAGCGCTCGCCCACCGCCACGCCCTCCACATTCGAGGCGACCACATCGGCAAAGCCCCAGGCCGGCATGTGGCCCCAATCAGCGTCGCCAGTCGGAAAGAACTGCCAGTACTTCATGACCGCATCGCCGAAAGCCGCGTAGGTGATGTTGTTGGTGGTCAGCGAGAAGCGGCCGATCTTCAGCAGCACCTCGCCGGGCTGCAGCTCGCCGGTGTCCTGCGCGGTCACGACACGGGTAGTGCCGAGGGCGTTCTTGCGCGTTTCGAGGCGGGTTAAAGTGAATACGTTGTTCATTCGCAAACTGTATGGCGGCCCGTCTCCCGGCGGGTTCGGAAAACCGTCGATGCCGGACGCACCCCGCTCCAAGCCCCTGAAACGCCCCACGCAGGCACGCAGCAAGTTCACCGTGCAGGCGATCTACGACGCCTTTGTTCGGATTTGGTCCGCGCACGGCTGGGAGGGCGTGACCACGCGCGCAGTGGCGCTGGAAACCGGCATCGCGGTCGGCACGCTCTACGACTACTTCCCCGACAAGGAAGCCCTGCTCTCGGGCTACGTGCGCCACTGCATCGAGGCGCTGCTTGCACGGCTCGATGCGGAAGTGATCGCGCCGGCCGACATCGGCTGGCAAACACGCGTGCAGCGCCTCGTGCGTATCACCTGCGACACGCGGCTCGAAGGGCTGCCGGCTTTCGACCACGAGATGCTGATGCTCGAACACCGCGTGGCGGAGCCCAAGCATCACCGCCGCGTGTACGACGAACTGGCTGACAGATGGCTCAAGGCTTTTGCCGCCTGCACAGACCTGCAACCGCCGCCCTCGCCCGCCACCATCCATGCGCTGCTGACCGCCGCATGGGGCGGCCGACGCTATCGCCTGCTGGTGCAGCCCGAAGCGGGCAACGACGAGTGGGTGGCCGAGATGGAAGCGATGGTCATGACGCGCTTGTCTACGAACTTGTCGGCGCGCTGAGCGATTGCAGCCACGCCAGGGTGGCCTGCAACTCTGCCGGACGAAGCTCATGCGCACCCGGAAAGTCCGCGCCCGACAGTGCCAACGGCAGCGTGCGCGCGAACTCGCGCGTAGCCTGCGCGGCGCTCGGCGGAATCACGTTGTCGGCGCTGCCATGGCTCACCCACAACGCCTTGCCCTCGAAGGCCTCCGGCGCCGCGACGTGCGGCAGCACCTGCGACAGCAGCCGGCTGTGCCACACCATCGCGGCGCGCACGCTCTCAGGCTTGGTCAGCAGCAGCGACAGCGCCATGATGCCGCCCTGGCTGAAGCCGCCGACCACCACGCGTTCTGGCGGCACGCCGAGTTGCTTGCCAGCCGAGGCAATCATCTCGCCGACCAGGAAGCGGCTCTCGCGCTCCTGCTCTTCGTCGATCCGGCGTTCACCGCCGGGCAGCACCTGGAACTCGAACCACGCGTAGGCATCGGGCGACAGCACATAGGGCGCGCGCAGGCTCAGCACGTTGAACTGCGGCGGCATCATGCGCGCCAGGCCGAACAGGTCTTGCTCGTTGCTGCCCACGCCGTGCATCAGCACCAGCAGCCAGGGTTCGCGAACATCGGGTTGCGCGCCATGCGCGAGAAACTTCAGGGGCAGATGCAGTTGGGTCATGGTTTGTGAAGCTCAATGAAATCCTTGTGCCAGCTCGCGCGTGACCTCGGCCGCAGGCAGCTCACGGCAGCCGGTGGCATTCTGCCCCGACCATAGCGGAGAGAAATCGCCGTTGCCCTGCGCCTCGGCCTTGGCACGCAAGGGTGCGATTCCCGATGTGGCCAGCGGAAACTCCGGCGCGGCTGCGCCGATGGGCCCCAGCTCGCGCATCACGCGGTTCACGATGCCGCGCGCCGGCCGGCCGGTAAAAAGATTGGTCAGCGCCGTGTGCCGCGAGGCCCTGCTCTTGAGCGCCTCGCGATGGAGCGCGCTGGTGGTCGCCTCGGGCGTCAGCAGGTAGGCCGTGCCAATCTGCACGCCCGCCGCGCCCATCGCCATGGCCGCGGCCACGCCCGCTGCATCGGCAATGCCACCGGCCGCGATCACCGGCACCTTCACGGCGTGCACCAGCTGCGGCAGCAGCGCGAAAGTGCCGAGCTGCCGCGTCAGGTCGTGCGACAGGAAATGCCCGCGATGCCCGCCGGCTTCCAGCCCCTGCGCAATGACCGCATCCACGCCGCGCGCTTCGAGCCACTGCGCCTCTTCGACCGTGGTGGCCGAAGCCAGCACCTTCGCGCCCCAACCGTGCACCTGCGCCATCAGCGCTTCTGACGGCAGCCCGAAATGAAAGCTCACCACCGGCGGCTTGAACTCGGCCAGCAGGTCCGCCACTTCGGCGCTGAAGGGGTTGCGCCCCGGGCCGGTGGGAATGTTCGCCGCGTCGATGCCGAACTCGGCGTAATACGGTGCCAGCGCGGCACGCCAGGTCGCTTCACGTTCGGCGCTCGGCACCGGCGGGGTGTGGCAGAAGAAATTGACGTTGTAGGGCTTGCCGGTGCCCGCGCGGATGGCAGCGAGCTCGCTGCGCATGACGTCGGGGCTCAGCATGGCACCTGGCAGCGAGCCCAGGCCACCGGCATTGCTGACAGCAATGGCCAGCGCGCTGCCCTGCACGCCGGCCATCGGGGCCTGAATGAGCGGAAGGTCTGTTCCGATGAGTTGTTGCAGCGTGGTCATTTGGAGCGCTCCTTGTTCGTGTGTCGCCGGGTGCCGGCCATTCTCCCGCCAAGCCGGAGGTTGCGGCGGCGGCGGGGTCATCATCGCCAAATGGCTTCGGCACAATCGCGCGCATGCCCATCCTGAACCCGACGCGGCCCGCTCACTCCCGGCCGCTGCAGCGCAGCATTGCTGCTGCCATTGCCACCGCCAGCCTCGTCATGCTCGGCGGCTGCCCGCAGAAAGAAGAAGCCCCCGCTACCACCGCCGACGCGCAGCCGGACAAAGCCGCAGTGGCCGTGGCAACCGCCGAGGCCGTTGCCCCCGCGGCACCGCCAGCATCACCTGCACCACCAGTGCCTCGCCCCACCGCATCGGCCACGCTCAAGCGAGCCGAACTCATGGCGCTGGTGTTCCCCGACTCCCAGGGCCCGGGCGCCTCGCCCCGACAGCCCGACACCGTCTCGCTGCCCGAGAGGGCCAACGAGGGCAAGACAGTGCCCGGCAGCGAGGCCGATCAACAGGCTCAGGTGTCGCCGCGCGAAGTGGTGCGGCTGGACGATACGCACGCCGTCATGCTGACCGAGACCGTGCCGCTCGACGACCGGGGCGAGCCGATGAACGGCCACGTGAACGGCGCATGGCTCGGCGCCTACTTCTTCGAGCAGAGCGCCGAGGGCTGGAAGCTCGCGAGCCGCAGCGACGCTGTCGACTACCTCGGCTTCATGGGCAACCTCGGCACCACCAAAGTCGAGCGCATCGCGCCCCAGCGCTTTGCGCTGACCATTGCCCACGGCAGTTGCTGGCAGGGCTACTGTGGGCAGTGGCTGTCGGTGTATGGGCTCGAAGCGGGCAAGGTGCGCGTGCTGGCAAGGGGCATTGCGCTGTCGGCCACCAATGAAGGCGCCGATGAGTCCTGCGAGAAAGCGCCCAGGCCCGGCAAGTCGGAAGAGCCGCCACGCGGCGCGTGCTTCGACGTCAGCGGCACGCCGAGCTTTACGCTGGGCACCGACGAAGCGCCGGGCGAAATGCGCATCGCGTTCAAGGGCGAACGGACGAGCGGCACCAAAAACCGCCGCGTGCTCACCATCGACAGCACGCTGGTCTATGCCTGGCGCAACGGCGCCTATGTGCTGACCGAAGGGCGCAACCCCGTTCCGTCGTTCTGACGGGCGAGCGCTGCGACACCAACCCCGCCGGTTATTCCTCGCTCGTCCACTCAACCTGCACGCCCAAGCTGCGCAGGTTCTCCACGAAGCGCGGATGCGCCCGGCGGATCGGCGCGGCGTTGCGGATCTCCGACTTGCCCTCGATGCTCGCCGCCACCATGAACAGCGCGATCGCCACGCGAATGATGTAGGGGCTCTCGACCACCGCGGGCGTCAGTGGATTGCCGCCGAAGGTAATGAGCCGGTGCGGGTCAGACGAGAACACGTGCGCGCCGAACTTCGAGAGCTCGCCCGTCCAGCCCAGCGCCCCGTCGTACACCTTGTTCCAGAACATCGCATTGCCCTGGGCGCGCACGCCCAGCGCGATGAAGATCGGCAGCAGGTCCACCGGAAAGTACGGCCACGGCGCCGCCTCGACCTTGGTGAGCACGTTGCTCGTGAAAGGTGTCTGCACCTTCAACGGACCAGTGCGGATGGCGCGCGACCAGCCGTCCGCATGCTCGATCTGCACGCCGAACTTGGCGAAGGTGCGGTCGAGCAGCGGAAAGTTTTCGGGGGCGCTGTTGCGCACGACCACGTCGCCGCCGGTGATGGCGCCCAGCGCCAGGAAGGTCGTGATCTCGTGGAAGTCTTCGTCGAAGCGAAACTCGCCGCCCTTGAGCGCGCCGTTGCCATGCACCGTGAGCCGCGAAGTGCCCATGCCCTCGATGCGCACACCGATCATGGCCATGAAGCGGCAGAACTCCTGCACGTGCGGCTCCGACGCGGCATTGGTCAGCGTCGAGGTGCCGCCCGCGGCGGCTGCGCACAGCACGAAGTTTTCGGTGGTCGTGACCGAGGCGTAGTCGAGCCAGTGGTCGGTCGGCGTGAGCCGGCCTTTGCTGCGCACCAGCAGCGAGCCCTCGGTGCGCTCGACCTCGCCGCCGAAGCGCTGGAACACCTCCACGTGCGGATCGATCTCGCGCACCCCCAGCGTGCAGCCCTTCACGTTGTCTTCAAGCCGCGCAACACCGAAGCGCGCCAGTAGCGGCGGCACCAACATGATCGACGAGCGCATCTCCTCGGGCAGCCGGTGCAGCGATGCGTCGAAGGTGGTCTCGCGGTGGTGCAGCTCGAGCGTGCCGGTCTCGTGGTCCATGTGCACGTCGCTGCCGAGAGTGCGGAAGATGTCGAGGATCTTGCGCACGTCGGTGATGTCGGGCACGCCATGCAGGCGCAGCGGCTCCCAGGTGAGCAAAGTGGCACAGAGCACCGGAAGCACGGCGTTCTTGTTGGCGGAGGGGGTAATGCGGCCACGCAGCGGCGTACCGCCGTGCACGATGAGGTTGGACATGAAGAAGAAGAAACAGAAACGGGGGGAGCGGGAGGCGGCGGGAAAAGGGTCGGAAACAGTCCGAAACCGGAGACGGGCACTTTACCGTCTGAAACCCGCATGTACGGGGCCGAAGTTGTAAGAACTTCAAAGCAGAAGCCACTGAGTTGGCAATTCTTTCGCATTACTGCACGCCAGCAAGTTCGGTCAGGACAGCCGGTTTGCGGTACTTCATGATCGCCGCATGGACAACCCGATGCCCCGCGAGCCCGACATATTCGTCCCCCTCATGGCCTGGATCGAGGAGCGGCTCGACGACCACCTCACGCTCGAACTGATCGCGCAACGCGCGGGCTTTTCGGCGTACCACTTCTCCCGGATGTTCACCGCCCGCATGGGCCGCAGTGTCATGGCGCACGTGCGCGGGCGTCGACTCGTGCGCAGCGCCCGCAGGCTCTGCAGCGAGCCCGACGTGAAGCTCATCGATCTGGCCCTGGATTGCGGCTTCGAATCGCAGGAGGCTTTCACGCGCGCATTCAAGCGCCTCTTCGGCGCGTCACCCGGCCGCTTTCGTACCGGCTTCTCTCCTACCCCCATCGAAGGACAGTTTCCAATGAATTCCCCCAGCAGCACCCCCACGGCAGTGGCCCGGCTGCCCGAATTGACCAGGCTCGAGGCGTTCCGCGTCGCGGGCCCATCCCGGCGCTTCGACGACGCGACGAAGTCCGACATTCCCCAACTGTGGTCTGCGCTTGTCGGTGCCTTGCCGCTGAAGGGCCAGGCCCCGAGCTGGGCGACGTACGGCGTGGTCTGGAGCGTGGACCAGGAGGCCGGGAGCTTCATGTACATGGCGGGCGTGGGCGTGGAAACCGACGGCGAACTCCCCAAGGGGTTCACCGTGAAGGAGATTCCGGCGGCAACCTACGTCGTTTTTCGCATCGCCCTGAACGGGTCCGCGCTGCACCCGCAAGTCAAGAGCGCCATGGCGACCATCTGGGGCGAGTTGATTCCCGCCTCCGGCTTGCGGGTCGTCGACAGCCCCGACTTCGAGATGTACGACGGTCATTTCGCGCCCGACCAGCCAGGGGCCGTGATCGACTTCTACGTGCCCGTGGAAGCCTGAACTCCCGGGCGGTGCCCACTCACGACGAACTTGTTACTCCCCCGCCGCGCCCTCGCTCGCCTAAATTGGTTGCACCCAGCCAGCCCCGCTGGAAAACAACCTCGAAAGGACAAGACAAATGAGCCACGCCTACACCGGCGGCTGCGCGTGCGGCGCAATCCGCTACGAGATCTCGGCCGAGCCGATCTTTCAGAACGAATGCCAGTGCCGCGACTGCCAACGCAAGAGCGGCACCGGCCACGGCTCGTACCTCACCTTTCCACGCGCCGGCGTGAAGCACAGCGGCAATGCCACCCTGTGGGACATGGTCGGCGACAGCGGCAACGTCAAGACCCGGGGGTTCTGCCCGAACTGCGGCTCGCCCGTGTACCTGACCTTTGCGGCGATGCCCGACGTCTTCACCGTGCACGCCGCGAGCCTCGACGACCCCGGCCGGTACAAGCCGCAGGCGGTCACGTACACCGTGCGTGGGCACGGCTGGGACTTTCTCGACCCGGCACTGCCCAAGTTCGACAAGATGCCGCCGATGTGACGGCCCTGCCCGTTGGCTCAACTGAGATCTACGGCACCTTGGCATAGCCCATCCCATCGGTCCAGATGTCTCGCATGCTCTCCAACAGGCTCTTCGGGATTCGCTGGTCACTGGCCATCAGGCCCAGCGTCTTCTGCATCCCCTGCGCGATTCGCGCGAGAACGAGTTCTGGCTTTGCGACCCCGCAGACCTTGCGGCCGAACAGCAGCAGTTCCTCGGTCGTCGGGTAGGCCTTCGTGTGGCCCTTGCCGGCGAAGAGCTTGAGCGCCAGTGTGCGGTCCTCGAGCTCGGGGCCGCCTTCATAGCGCGTGTACCGATAGAGCGCGGTTGTCACCACATCGAACATCGGCGCAAGGCGGCAGTCAGCGGTCGAGGTATAGAGCAAGCCGTAGTTCTTGAGGTGGCCATCGCCGTTGCGCACCATGATGCTGAACGCCACTTGCTCGAAAAACCGCTCGAGGTTCTCGCTGGGCAGTTGAAGGTACTGCATCAGTTCGGCGATGCGCTGGTAGCTTCCGTGGTACTTGCGGTCGGATTGGATGTCGCGCACCCGAAGATTCATCAGCGCCGCAATATCCTCGAAACCGATCCGGGACCCATCCGACGCGATGTCGAATCGGTCGACCAGCAGCAGATGCCCGTCGTCCGAGAGGTCGAACGTGGGTGTCTCGATGCCTGCGTGGCCAGCAGCCGTCAGGCACATGAACTCGTTGGCCGACAGGCCCGGGTAGGACGGTGCCGCAGCCTTCACGATGATCGTGGGCACTGGAACGCTGACCCGATCCGGCACCATGATCTTCGGCTGCATGCCGGCAATGCCGGCGCCCGTGCTCAGGTATGCGCGCACCAGTTCGTCGAACACCTCTGGCGTGTAGCGGGTTCCGAGCAAGGTCTTGCGGTCGATGACCCGAGGCATCGCAAGCGGCTGCGCCCCCGGCAACCGAAAGCCCAACCGACCGATACCGTTGGATCCCACCACCGCGAGCATGTGCATCTGAGTGAGCTGTTGCTTGGGAAACATCGCTCGCAGACGCAGGTACAGGTCACCCTCGGGCAGGTTCTGATCCATCACAGCGAAGAGGTCGCCGTCCTGGTAAGTCGGCCGGGTCGGCGGCATGAGCAACGCGACGGCGGGCTGCTCCACACGGCCGTCGAGATACCGGAACTCGTAGACCGAGTGTTTGAGCAACTGGCCGGCCGGCTCGCCGGCGATCCCAACGTCGAGCTGCCTGATCTTTTCAGGAAGCATCGTCGTCATCCTGTCCAAAGCGTTCCGTAACTTCTTCCAGCGTCGGCATGCCCAGGCGCTCCAGGCTGATCGTGAGATCCATGGCACGCAGGATGTCAAAAAGCGAGGCAAGCGTGATGTCTTCCCCCCGCTCCAGTCGATAGAGAACATTGCGCGCGCGGCCCGAGCGCGCGGCGATATCGGTCGCCTTCAGGCGGCCATCTTTTCGCGCACGTTGGATTGCCTGGCCCAGTTCGATGGGCAGTCTTATTTTGTCCTTCATACGACACATTATTAATGTATATAGGCTTAATGTCCATCAAACAGGACATTCCTAGCTCCGCTACCGGCCCGGCAACTCGATCACCTCGCGCACCAGGTCGATGAAGGCTCTCAGCCCCGCCGGCACGTTGCGCCGGCTCGGGTAATACAGGCAGATGCCCGGGTAGCTGGGCGACCACTCCTCCAGCAACGACACCAGCCGGCCGCTGGCCAGGTCTTCTGCGACGTGGAACATCCCCATGTAGGCAATGCCCACGCCTGCGCGCGCCGCCTCCAGCATCAGCAGGGGCTCGTCGAGCGTGATGGGGCCGGGCACGTCGAGCGTCATCGCCTCGCCGTGGCGCGCGAACTCCCAGCGGTAAACGATGCCGCTCGAAAAGCGCCAGCGCACGCAGCGATGCGCCATCAGGTCGTCGGGCACCTGGGGCGCGGGGTGCTTTTGCAGATATTGCGGCGATGCGACCACCACCATGCGCTGCTCGCTGCTCATGGGCACGGCCACCATGTCGCGCGGCACGGCCTCAGCCAGGCGGATGCCGGCGTCGAAGCCCTCGGCCACGATGTCGATCATCCGGCGCTCGGTCACGATGTCTACCTTCATGTCGGGGTAGCGGCGCAGGTACTCCAGCACCACCGGCGCGAAGATCATCTGCGCCGCGCCGACCGAACTGTTGAGCCGCAGGGTGCCGGTGGGCGTGTCGCGCAGCTCGTTGGTCGCCTCCATGGCGCCGCGGATGTCGGCCAGCGCCGGTGCGATGCGCGCGATGAACTGCTCGCCCGCCTCGGTAGTGGACACGCTGCGCGTGGTGCGGTTGAACAGGCGCACGCCCAGCCGCGCCTCCAGCCCCGCCACCGTGGCGCTGAGGGCCGAGCGCGACATGCCCATGTCGACCGCTGCCGCCCTGAAGCCGCCGTGCCGGGCCACCGCCAGCACCGCCTCCAGCTCTATCAATCCGCTGCTGTGCATGGTGGATTGTCCTGATTATCTGAATGACGCATGGTGATTTGGCCGGCTTCTCAAGTCAATGCTCGCGCCCTAGATTTGATTCAAGCCGGTTTTCCGCTCCGGCGAATCCAAGGAACACACCATGCGCAACATCGACCAGATCTACATCGACGGCGCCTTCGTCACCCCCCACGGGCGCGAACAGGCCGAACTCATCAACCCCGCCACCGAGGCCGTCATCGGCCACGTCACCCTGGGTGACCGCGAAGACACGCTGCGGGCCATTGCCGCCGCCAAGCGCGCCTGGCCCGCCCATGCGCGCACCACCAAGGCCGAACGCATCGCGCTGCTTCACCGCCTGCATGCCGCGGTGCTGGCCCGCGCCGACGATATCAATGCCGCCACCACCGAGGAATACGGCGGCCCCGTGTCCCGCGCCAGCTGGGTTGCACGGTATGCGGCAGAGGCCTTCCTGCTTGCGGCGAAGACGCTGGAGCAATACCCCCTCACCCGCCAGATCGGCAGCGCGCAGGTCGTGATGGAGCCGGTCGGCGTGGCCGGCCTCATCACGCCCTGGAATTCCAATGCCGGCTTCATCTGCAACAAGCTGGCTACCGCGCTGGCCGCAGGCTGCACCGTGGTCATCAAGCCTAGCGAGATGAGCGCCATCCAGACCCAGGTGGTCACCGAGGCACTGCACGCCGCAGGCCTGCCGCCGGGGCTCTTCAACATCGTCAACGGCCGGGGCGACGTGGTGGGCGCGGAGCTGAGCAGCCACCCCGACATCGCCAAGATTTCTTTCACCGGCAGCACCGCCGTGGGCAAGGCCATCCAGCGCGCTGGGGCCAACACCCTGAAGCGCGTGACGCTGGAGCTCGGCGGCAAGTCGCCCACCGTGGTGCTGGACGACGCCGACTTCGCCACCGCCATTCCCCTTGCAGTGACGGCCGGCTTCCAGAACAGCGGCCAAGCCTGCCTGGCCGGCACCCGCATCCTGGTGCCCGAACACCGGCTGGACGAAGCCATCGCGCTCGCCCGGACGGCAGTCGAGGCCGCGAAGGTCGGCGACCCACGCGATGCCGCGACCGAAATCGGCCCCATGGTCAGCCGCAAGCAGTGGGAGCGGGTGCAGGGCTATATCCGCAAGGGAACGGAAGAAGGCGCGCGGCTCATTACCGGCGGCGAGGGCCGCCCGGCAGGCCTCGACGCCGGCTTCTACGTGCGCCCCACCCTGTTCGCCGGAGTACGCAACGACATGGTCATCGCGCGTGAAGAAATCTTCGGGCCCGTGCTCTGCCTCATTACCTACCGCGACGAGGAAGACGCCATCGCAATCGCCAACGACACGGTCTACGGCCTGCAGGCGGTGGTGCTGTCGGGCAGCGACGAACACGCCCTTGCCGTGGGCTCCCGCCTGCAGGCGGGCCGGGTGCTGATCAACGGCCTGCACCACGAGCCCCTGGCGCCCTTCGGCGGCTTCAAGCAATCGGGCATCGGCCGCGAATTCGGCACCTTCGGGCTGGAGGCGTATCTGGAGCCCAAGTCGGTGATACGGGCGGCCTGAACTCGAAGGCCTTCCCTACCCCGTCAGTGCCTCGCACTGGACTTCGATACGGGCGTGGAGCAGGCCCAGCGTTACCGAGAGAAGCCGCTGCAGCGAGCCGCGCTGGCATTCATCGAAGAGCGGCGCGGGGTCTGTGTCGGACGAAGCGGCATCGTGCCGGTCTTCGTCCCAGGTGAGTAGCTGAACCAGCGTTTGCGCGCCCTGCACTACGTCGCGGGCGTCGTTCAGGAATGCGGCCTGGCTTTGCTGGGAAGAATCGTTGAGCCGGTCGCCCTGGACCCATTCGAAGGGTTTGAACTGGGCGGTGGGACGATAGTGCGCACAAGCACAACGGGCGTTGGTGCTTGCGTCGTTTGAAGAAGCGTTGGCCATGAGTGGGCCTCCCAAGGATGTCGATTTGCAGAAACCGACGCACCCGACGCCAATCGGGGGCGGCAGCTCGAACAGGTTGGCGTACCGGGACATCCTTGCGGAAACCGGCAGGGCGCGAGCCCTCCCGTTCGAGCCGCCTAAAAAGGAAGCATGAACGAAAAAGCCGCAGACCATGTGCGGTGACTGCGGCTTTCGTCGCAGGATGTCAGCGGGACGCCAATCCCGGCCTCGCTTATCGCGGGGCGGAGGCAATGTAAGCGGTGTTGATAGAGCCCGTCAAGCTGGGGAGCCATGGCCATTGCGCTGAAGCCACCAAGCGAATCGATGAGCTGCGCATTGACCGAGACAAGCCCTGATCGCGACGGTGGTGTATCCGGCTGCGGTCGAGCCTATGCGATCAGTTGTACGAGGCCATCATCGGCATTGGCAAGTCTTGGGGCCGTTCTGAGCTCCCGTCGCAGCGTGTTCTGGAGAAACCAATGCGCCGTCTCGCCAGCCTCGCGCCGTGCAGGTAGCTCGGCAAATCTCGCCGCCCATCGCGCCACTGGAACTTGCACTCCTGCCAAATCCAAACAACGGCCCCACCAAGGCGAAGGCAACGAAAACGGCGACCGCAATCAGGCCGGAGCGCAGCTTCTGACTTAGCTTTGCTTTCGCAGACCGCTGGGAACTGGTCATGACGCAATCCTAGAGACTGAGATCTGAAAGAGGCTTGGCCTAACCCGAATGAATGTAACGTTGATGAAGAGCACTCTCCTAGTGGAAGCTGAAAGTCTGCTTGCGGCAAGAGAGAACGTCAGCACGGGGCCCTAAACGGAAGTTCGTGGGGGCGTAAAAGCGGTCACTCCATTGGTCAACGGACTCAACCTTTTGGCGGCCGCCAATCCTACAAAGAGCGCTAGAACGTTGCGAACTCCCAAATATGTTCTTTGCCATGCTGCATCACGAACGTTCTTAGCCGATTCAAGTCCGCAAGCTGGTCTGAATCGAGGTCGGCATGCCGGCCATCGAGGACATGATCCAACGCTTCAGGCGCCACTCGAACAACCACCAAGTCCTCTAGCAATACAGCAGGTTCCCCCTGGTTCCACTTCACCGACCTGCCACATAGAACCGTAAAGTCCAGCGAATTCATCACTTCCATGTTGACCACTGTCAGATCGTCCAGTGCATCAGGGCCATCCTCTTCTATTGGTCTCAGGCGTTCTGGGTTTGCTTCGTGGATGAATGTGATGCCGATCATGGTTCTTTTTCCATACTAGTTGTGCGAATTAGTAGTGTTTTTGGGAAGTGTGAGGAGAGTCCGTACATGGACGCCCCCCAATATGCCAGGCAGTCAGTTGATGATGACTTGAAGGTTCGATTGCACCCGTACATTCGGACTTTCGCTGCGGCTTT
>NZ_FNOL01000044.1:0-10892 GCF_900106655.1 Variovorax sp. YR634 | reverse complement strand
ACCTCGTCTTCCAGTGCCGAGTGCACGATGACTTCGACCGAACTGCAATGGCGTCGGGCGCTCTCGATAAGTTCGAATCCCTTGCCGCCGCCGAGCCGGACATCGATGATGAGCACGTCGAATTCATGCTGTGTCAGAAGGCGCTTGCCTTCCTGCAGGCTGCCCGCTTCGCCGACGATACGCACGCGCGCGTCTGTGGCCAGTTCGCGGGCGATTGCACGCCGCGCATCGGCGTCTTCGTCGATCACCAGCACCCGCACCGGCTTCCCGGGCTGGCCGGCCAGGAAGCCCGGCCATGAATTCGCCGGTACCCGATTCGTCTCTTGCGCAGGGCCGCTTTCGATCTTCGCGAGCCAGTGCGGGGCGCCACGCGTCAACGGTGACGGCTCGGGTGGGACTGCATCCAAGGATGGCTCCATGCTGTTGCTGAAGTTCAGTTCAGGCTGAAGGAGTCCATGGCATCAGAGCACTGCGGACCACGAGCCCGAGATGCGGCTTTCGAGTTCCGCGATGCCCACGTGGCACAGGTCGTTGTTCAGCGTGGCCTTGAGCCGCTGGGTGACCGCTTCGCTCAGCTGCGCCTTCAGTTCGCCCATGAAAGGGTTCGAGGCGAAAAGCGTGAGGGAGGCGTACTCGCCGACCTTCAGGCCCGCCTCCAGCCGCTGGGCGATTTCCTTCGCGAAGCGCTGGTGCTCCTTGCGCCGTGCGTCGCTGCGCGGCTCGAAATGGTTGAGGCCCCGGCTGTTGTCGGCGGCTTGGCTGCCGGGACGGTCCGACTCGAGTTCCCTGGCGTGCAGCCGGCTTGCATCGTGTGCGAGGGTTTCGACTGGCACGAGCGGCGACTTGGCGGTGTCTCGGCGAAAGATGCGTGCCGATGCGGCATTGGCGATGACGATCAATTGGGTCTTCATGACGCTTCCCGGAGTAAGGGCGATGCCCAAGACTAGGACGCGGATTCGCGGCAGACTTTGCGCTGGATCAACTCCCGCCCCTTGCCCGGGCTGTTTGCACGGCGCGCGAGGCGGGTCTTTGACCGTCCTGGACTCTGTCAGCGACCGAGCCGCTCGAAGAATTCGAAGATGCTCATGCCAGCCAGCATCGCGGCCACGAAGACGAGGGCCTTGACTTCGCCCATTCCGAGGGCGACCAGGCCCGGGCCGGGGCAGAAGCCTGCGATGCCCCAGCCGATGCCGAAGAGCAGGCTGCCCGCGATCAGGCGACGGTCGATGTGGCGCGCCGAGGGCAGGCGCATCTCGGCCCCGAGGATGGATACCGTGCGACGCCTTGCCAGCATGAATGCGACCATGCCGACGGCAATGGCACCGGCCATGACGAAGGCCAGGGACGGGTCCCAGGCGCCGGAGAGGTCGAGGAAGCCGAGCACCTTGGCCGGATTGGCCATGCCGGAGACGATGAGGCCGAGCCCGAAGACCAGGCCGGCGAGCAGCGAAGCGAGAACGAGCATGAAATCTCCTCAGGCACCGAGCAGATGACGTGTCACGAACACCGTGGCAAAGCCGGCGCCCATGAATGCGGCCGTGGCCACGAGCGAGCGCGGCGACAGGCGGGAAAGGCCGCAGACCCCGTGGCCGCTGGTGCAGCCAGACCCGTAGCGAGTGCCCAGGCCGACGAGCAACCCCGCCAGGATCAGCGTGCCGTAGTTCGCGTCGATCTGCGGCCTGGGCAGCGCCGCGAAGAGCAGATAGACCAGCGGTGCGCCGACAAGCCCGAGCGTGAAGGCGGCGCGCCAGGCTATGTCGCCCCTGATCGGCCTGAGGAGCCCGCCGAGCACGCCGCTGATGCCTGCGATGCGCCCGTTGAGTAGCACGAACATCGCCGTGGCGATGCCGATGAGCACGCCGCCGGCCAGCGCTGCGAACGGGGTGAAGTGGTTCCAGTCGATGGCCATCATTCCTCCTTCGGGCAGTAGAGGCGGTAGAGAACCGCGAGGATTTCCAGCATCGCCGGGTCGGCCACGCTGTAGAAGATGTTCTTGCCGTCGCGACGGGTGTTGACCACGCCCTCGTTACGCAGCACGCCCAGTTGCTGCGACAACGTGGGCTGGTGAATGCCCAGCTTCTGCTCCAGATCGCTCACGCACATCTCGCCCTGCGACAGTTGGCACAGGAGGAGGAGGCGGTCTTCGTTGGCCAGGAGCTTCAGCGCCACGACCGCCTTGCCGGCGGCTCCGCGCAGGAGTTCAGGGTCAATGGCCAGGGATGAGTGCTTCATGGGTTCCGGGCTTCGCTTTCGATTGACATATTATATTCAAATATATATTGTTATGACGGGCAACGGAACATCCATGGATGGAGCACTCATGACAGCACGCACGACGACCCAAGGCTTTTTCGATCCCGCGACATGGACGATTTCCTACGTCGTGTGGGAGCACGCCACCAGGCATGCCGCGGTCATCGACCCCGTGCTGGACTACGACTTCAAGTCAGGGCACACCGGCACTGCGTCGACAGACAAGCTGCTTGCCTATGTCCGCGACCACGGCCTGAGCGTCGACTGGATCCTGGAGACCCATGCGCACGCCGATCATCTGTCCGGCGCCCGCCACGTCCAGGAGCAGGTCGGCGGAAAGATCGCCATCGGCGAGAACATCCGCGTCGTCCAGTCGACCTTCAAGAAGCTCTTCAATCTCGAACGAGGTTTCCTGCCGGACGGAAGCCAGTTCGACCACCTGTTCAAGGATGGCGAAGTCTTCAGGATCGGCGACGTCGAAGCCACCGCCTTGCTGGTGCCGGGCCACACCCCCGCAGACATGGCCTACCTGGTGGACGGCGCCGTCTTCGTCGGCGACACGCTCTTCATGCCCGACCTCGGCAGCGCACGCGCCGACTTTCCCGGCGGCGATGCGCGCCAGCTCTACGGGTCGATGCGCAGGCTGCTGGATCTGCCGCCCGACACCGCCGTGTACGTCTGCCACGACTACCCGCCGGCATCGCGGCAGGCCCGCTGGCAGAGCACCGTGGCGGAACAGCGCGCACACAACATCCATGTGCGCGACGGCATCGGCGCCGACGAGTTCGTCGCGATGCGCACGGCCCGCGACGCGACGCTGGACGTGCCGACGCTCATCCTCCCGTCGATCCAGGTGAACGTGCGGGCGGGACGACTTCCTCCGGCCGACGACAACGGCGTTGCGTACCTGCGCATTCCGTTGAATGCGCTCCCGGTGCACCGCTCCCCGGCCCGGAGCTAGCCGGGCAGGGCGGGTTCAGTGCGCCTCGGTCAGCTGATCGAGGATCGCCGGGTTCTCCAGCGTCGACACATCCTGCGTGATCGCCTCGCCCTTGGCCACCGAGCGCAGCAGGCGGCGCATGATCTTTCCGCTGCGCGTCTTGGGCAGGTTGTCGGCGAAGCGGATTTCCTTGGGCTTGGCGATGGGGCCGATCTCCTTGCCGATCCAGGCGCGCAGCTCGGCCGCCAGGCGGTCGGCTTCCTTGCCCTCGGGGCGCGGCTGCTTGAGCACCACGAACGCGCAGATCGCCTCGCCGGTGGTGTCGTCTGGCCGGCCGACCACCGCGGCCTCGGCCACCAGCGCCGTGCAGGCCACGAGCGCCGATTCGATTTCCATGGTGCCCATGCGGTGGCCGCTGACGTTCAACACGTCGTCGATGCGCCCGCCGATGGTGAAGTAGCCCGTGAGCGCATCGCGCGCGGCGCCGTCGCCCGCCAGGTAGTAGCCGCGCAGCTCCGGCGGGTAGTAGCTCGAACGGTAGCGCGCGTCGTCGCCCCACACCGCGCGGATCATGCTCGGCCAGGGCTTCTTGATGACCAGCAGGCCGCTCTCGCCGTTGGGCACGTCGTTGCCCATCTCGTCGACGATGGCCGCGGCGATGCCCGGAAAGGGCAGGGTGCAGGAGCCCGGCACGAGGTCGGTGGCACCCGGCAGCGGCGTGATCATGTGGCCGCCGGTCTCGGTCTGCCACCAGGTGTCGAGCACCGGGCAGCGGCCGCCGCCCACGTGCTTGCGATACCACTCCCACGCTGCCGGGTTGATCGGCTCGCCGACCGAGCCCAGCACGCGCAGGCTGCGCAGGTCGTAGCGGTCGGGGTGAACGGCGGAGTTGCCTTCGGCTGCCTTGATGAGCGAGCGGATGGCGGTGGGTGCCGTGTAGAAGACCGTGACGCCGTGCCGCTCGATCATCTGCCAGAAGCGCCCCGCGTCGGGGAAGGTGGGCACGCCCTCGAACACCACCTCCGTCGCGCCGATGGCCAGTGGGCCGTACGCGATGTAGGTGTGGCCGGTGACCCAGCCGATGTCGGCCGTGCACCAGAACACGTCGTCGTCGTGCATGTCGAAGGTCCACTTCGTGGTGAGTGCTGCATGCAGCAGGTAGCCGCCGCTGCAGTGCTGCACGCCCTTCGGCTTGCCGGTGGAGCCCGATGTGTAGAGCAGGAACAGCGGATGCTCGGCGCCCACCCATTCGGGTTCGCAGCTGTCGCCCTGTGCTTCAGTGATCTCGTGCATCCACAGATCGCGCGGCGTCCATGCAATGGGCCCACCGGTGCGGCGGTAGACGATGACCGACTCCACCGCCTCGCAGCCGCCCAGTGCGAGCGCCTCGTCGACCATAGCCTTGAGCGGCAGTTGCTTGCCCGCGCGCACCTGCTGGTCGGCTGTGATGACCACGGCGGCGCCGGTGTCCGCGATGCGGTCGCGCAGCGCGTGCGCCGAGAAGCCGCCGAACACCACCGAGTGCACCGCGCCCAGCCGCGCGCAGGCCTGCATCGCGACCACGCCTTCGACCGACATCGGCATGTAGATGACGACACGGTCGCCTTTCTTCACGCCGCGTGCTTTCAGCGCGTTGGCCATGCGGCAGGTCTGCGCGAGCAGTTGCGAATAGGTTGTGTGGGTGACCTTGCCGTCGTCCGACTCGAAGATGATCGCCACCTTGTTGCCCTTGCCGGCCTCCACCTGGCGATCGAGGCAGTTCCACGAGACGTTGAGGGTGCCGTCCTCGAACCAGCGGTAGTAGGGCGCATCGCTTCTGTCGAGCGTCTTGGTGAACGGCGTTTTCCAGGCGATGAATTCGCGCGCAAGGCGAGCCCAGTAGCCCTCGTGGTCGGCATCGGCCTCGGCCACAAGGGCGTCGTATGCGGCGCGACCGGCGATATGCGCGGTGCGGGAGAGTGCTTCCGGGGGCGCGTAGACCGGAAGACGGGACGGGAGATCGGGAGCGTTCATGTCTCGTGTCTTTCGTGGGGGTGGTGGCGCGATCTTGCCGACGGTGAAGGAGAAAACCTTGCGCCAGCGCAAGCTTCGATGCGGCGCGTGCACTCCTAATGGGGCCATCGCACACAAGGAGACTCCATGGAAGACGATCTGGTCGCGCGCATTGCCGCGAATCCGCAGTACAAGCAACTCAAGCGCCGGCGCGACCGCTTCGGCTGGACGCTGGCGGTGCTGATGCTCGCCGCCTACTACGGCTTCGTGCTGCTGGTGGCCTTCGACAAGGAGTTCCTGGCGCGACGCATGGGCGAAGGCGTCATGACCCTTGGCATGCCGATCGGCTTCGGCGTGATCGTCTTCACCGTGGCCATCACCGGCTACTACGTGCGCCGTGCGAACGCGGAGTTCGACACCCTGTCCGACGCCGTGGTCAAGGCCGTGCAGAAGGTGGCCAAGCCATGAACGCACATCTCCTGCGCATGCGGTCCGCCGCCGTCCTTCTTGCCTTGGGAGCGGTTTCGGCGGGCGCTCTTGCGGCTGGCGCCGACCTGGGCCAGCTCCAGCGGCAGCCCACCAACTGGACCGCCATCGGCATGTTCGCGCTGTTCGTGGTGGGAACGCTCTTCATCACCAAGTGGGCCGCGGCGCGCACCCGCTCGGCATCCGACTTCTATACGGCCGGCGGCGGCATCACGGGCTTCCAGAACGGGCTTGCCATTGCCGGCGACTACATGTCGGCAGCGTCGTTCCTCGGCATTTCGGCCGCAGTGATGGCCACCGGCTATGACGGGTTGATCTATTCCATCGGCTTCCTGGTGGGCTGGCCGGTCATCACCTTCCTGATGGCCGAGCGGCTGCGCAATCTCGGCAAGTTCACTTTCGCCGACGTGGCGGCCTTCCGCTTCAAGCAGACCCCGGTGCGCATCTTCGCGGCCTCGGGCACGCTGGTGGTGGTGGCGTTCTACCTGATCGCGCAGATGGTGGGGGCAGGGCAGCTCATCAAGCTGCTGTTCGGCCTGGAGTACTGGATTGCGGTGGTCATCGTGGGCTCGCTCATGATGGTCTACGTGCTCTTCGGTGGCATGACGGCCACCACCTGGGTGCAGATCATCAAGGCCGGCCTGCTGCTGGGCGGCGCGAGCTTCATGGCGGTGTCTGTGCTGTGGCACTTCGGCTTCAGCCCGGAGGCGATGTTCGCCGGTGCGGTGAAGGTCAAGACCGACCTGGCGCTCAAGGACGGCAAGACCGCCCAAGTGGCGGCGAGCATCGGACAGTCGATCATGGGCCCGGGCAACTTCGTGAAGGACCCGATCTCGGCCATCTCCTTCGGCATGGCGCTCATGTTCGGCACGGCCGGCCTGCCGCACATCCTGATGCGCTTCTTCACGGTGCCCAGCGCCAAGGAGGCGCGCAAGTCGGTCATGTGGGCCACGGGCTGGATCGGCTACTTCTACCTGCTGACCTTCATCATCGGCTTCGGCGCCATCACCTTCGTGCTGACCAACCCCGACTTCCTCGACGCCAAGGGCGTGCTCAAGGGCGGCGGCAACATGGCGGCGATCCACCTGGCCAATGCAGTGGGCGGCAACGTGTTCCTGGGCTTCATCTCGGCGGTGGCCTTCGCGACCATCCTCGCGGTGGTGGCGGGCCTCACGCTGTCGGGCGCGTCGGCGGTGTCGCACGACCTGTATGCCACCGTCATCAAGAAGGGCGACGCCGGCAGCGCGGCCGAGCTGCGCGTGTCCAAGATCACCACGCTGGCGCTCGGTGCGCTGGCGGTGCTGCTGGGCATCGTGTTCGAGAAGCAGAACATTGCCTTCATGGTGTCGCTGGCCTTCGCCATCGCGGCCTCGGCCAACTTCCCGGTGCTCTTCATGTCGGTGCTCTGGAAGGGCTGCACCACGCGCGGCGCGGTGATCGGCGGCTTCCTCGGGCTGGTCTCTTCGGTGGCGCTGACGGTGGTGTCGCCTTCGGTCTGGGAGGCCACCTTCGGCTACCCGGCGGGGTCGGCGCCGTTTCCGTACACCTCGCCGTGCCTGTTCTCGATGAGCATCGCGTTCGCGGGCATCTGGCTGTTCTCGGTGCTGGACCGCAGCGCGCGCTCCCAGGTGGACCGCGGCGGCTTCCTCGCCCAGCAGGTGCGTTCCGAGACCGGCATTGGCGCGCATGGCGCGAGCGGGCACTGAACGAGCCTGCACGCTGGCCACGGCCCGGCGCCGTGGTCAGTCAGCGCCTATCAGCACTTTGACATGCGCTGCGGCGCTGCGGGCGAGGGCGCTGAGCGCATAGCCGCCTTCCAGGCAAGAGATGACGTGCCCGCGGCAATGGCGCTGCGCCACATCCATGATCTGCCGTGTGACCCAGGCGTAGTCGCGCTCCACCAGGCCGAGGTTGCCCATGTCGTCCTCCCGATGCCCGTCGAAGCCCGCCGAGATGTAGACGAGCTGCGGCGCGAAGGCTTCGAGCGCCGGCAGCCAGCACCCGGTGACAGCCGCGCGGAACGCATCGCTGCCCGAACGCGCGGGCAAGCCAATATTCACCATGTGCGAGCCGTTGTCGTCTTCGCCCGAGAAGGGGTAGATGCCCTTCTCGAAGATGGAGCACATGAGCACGCGATCGTCGCAGCGGAAGATGTCGGCGCTGCCGTTGCCGTGGTGCACGTCGAAGTCGATCAGGGCCACGCGCTGCAGGCCGTGCACGTCCAGCGCATGCCGGATGCCCACTGCCACATTGTTGAAGAAGCAAAACCCCATGGCCGCTTCGCGCACCGCATGGTGCCCGGGCGGGCGCACGTTGCAGAAAGCCGTGGACGCCTTGCCCGCCAGCACCAGGTCGGTTGCCAGCACCGCGGCACCGGCGGCGCGCAGCGCGGCCTGCACGGTGTGCGGGTTCATGAGGGTGTCGGGGTCGACGAAGCGGTGGCCTTCGGTGGGAGCGGCGGCAATGAGTTCGCGCACGTACGACATCGTGTGCGCGCGCGCCAGCTGGGTGCGCGTGGCAAGGGGCGCATCGTACGGAGCCATGTAGTCGAGCAGGCCCGCGATCAGCAGCCGGTCATGAATGGAGGAAGACCGCTCGGGGCATTCCGGGTGGCCCGCGCCCATGTCGTGGTGCGCGCAGTCGGGGTGGGTGATGTAGGCGCTGAGCATGCGAGTTCCTTCGGAGTCCCGGGGGCGGCACGCGCGGAAGGCTCGCTGCCAGACGCGACCCCGAAGTGGGTTGGGGAAGTTTCACTCTAGGCAAACAGGCGCATGTCGCTGTTGCGCTGTATCAAGCAAGCGGACGACAAGCGCCGCATTCGCTACGGCTGGAATGCCGGCACGGTGTTGACGTGCATCAAAGGCCGTGGGAGGTGCGGTCCGCAGAATCGCCCGCACTGTTCACGAGGTACGAATGCAATCCCTTCTCTATTCCGGTCTTCTCGATCTTCCATGGTGGGGCGCGGTGCTGGCCGCGCTGGCGCTCACGCACGTCACCATCGCTTCGGTCACCATCTTCCTGCACCGCCACCAGGCGCATCGCGCGCTCGAACTGCACCCGGCGGTAAGCCATTTCTTCCGCTTCTGGCTGTGGCTGACCACCGGCATGGTGACGAAGGAGTGGGCCGCGGTGCACCGCAAGCACCACGCCAAGTGCGAAACACCCGAAGACCCGCACAGCCCGCAGGTGTACGGGCTCAACAGAGTGCTGTGGGGCGGCGTGTTCCTCTACGTGCGCGAAGCGGGGCATGCGGAAACCCTCGAGCGCTACGGCCACGGCACGCCTGACGACTGGCTGGAGCGCAATCTCTATTCGAAGCACAAGATCCTCGGCATCGTGCTGATGGGCATCGTGGACATGACACTCTTCGGCGTGGCGCCGGGCGGCCTAGTCCTGCTCACGCAGATCGCGTGGATCCCGTTCTGGGCGGCCGGCGTGGTCAACGGCATCGGCCACTACTGGGGCTACCGCAACTGGCCCGCCCGTGACGCCAGCACGAACATCTCGCCGATCGGCATCCTGATCGGCGGGGAAGAGCTGCACAACAACCACCACGCCTTTCCCAGCTCGGCCAAGCTCTCGAGCAAGTGGTTCGAGTTCGACATCGGCTGGCTCTACATCCGCACGCTGCAGGCCCTGGGACTGGCGACGGTGAAGCACGTGGCACCCACGCCGCGCCTCGTCGCGCCCAAGGCGAATGTCGATCTCGCCACGGTGCAGGCAGTCATCCGCTGCCACTACGACGTCCTGTCGAACTACTCGCGCTCGCTGAAGAAGGCCTGCGCAGTGGAGCTCGGTCGCCTGCGCCGCATGTCGCCTGAAGCCGCGCGTGCCCTCAAGGCCGTGAAGCCATTGCTGGGCAAGGACCAAGGCCTGCTCGGCCCGTCGCGGTACCAGCAGGTGATACAGGCGTTGAATGCATCGCAGGCACTGACTACTATGTATTCCATGCGCGGGGAGTTGACCGCCTTGTGGAGCCGTTCCGCCGCCACTGGCGAGCAGCTTGCCAGGCAGTTGCAGGACTGGTGCCAGCGCGCCGAGGCGAGCGGCATCGCACCGCTGGCGGACTTTTCCCGCCGCCTGCGTTCCTACGCCTGAACGGCCCTGCGCCGAGAGGATGCGATTGAGGCTTGCGTAATGGTTTGGCGATTCGATGTCAGCAACGGCGATGCCGACGGCCTCTGCGCCGTCGTGCAGTGGCGGCTGCACGAGCCCGGGCCGGCAGAGCTCGTGACGGGGCTCAAGCGCGACATCGCGCTGCTCGGCCGCGTCCAGGGACAAGCCGGCGACGAAGTCAACGTGTTCGACATCTCGATGCAGCGCAACCGCGGCGAACTGCAGCGCCTGCTCGACGACGGCCTGCGCGTGCGCTACTTCGACCATCACGCCGCCGGCAAGGTGCCGGTGCACCCGAACCTGGAGGCACACATCGACGAGGCGAGCGATGTCTGCACCAGCCTGCTGGTCGACCGCCACCTGGGCGGAGCGCATCGCGCCTGGGCGCTGGTCGGCATCTATGGCGACAACCTGGGCGCAGTGGCCGACCGGCTGGCGCTCGAAGGCGGCTTCGAGCCCGGCGACTGCGCCGGGCTGCGCCGGTTGGGCGTGCTGATCAACTACAACGCCTATGGCGAGTTCGAGCACGACGTGCGCATCGCACCCCGCCTGCTGTTTCCGCTGATGGCGCGCTACCCGGACCCGCGCGACATGCTGGCGCACGAGAGCGTCGTCGACGAAATCGATGCAATGCGCCACAGCGACCTGCGGCTGGGTGCGGACGCCGCCGTACTCTGGCAGGGGCCTCAGGGCAGCGTGCGCGTGCTGCCCGATGCGCGGTGGAGCCGGCGCGTGCAGGGCTGTCTTGCCAACGAGCTGGCAAACGGCGAGCCCGGCTGTGCGCATGCGGTGCTGAAGGTGCAGGGCGACGGCTATGTCGTCAGCGTGCGCGCGCCGTTGGCACTTCCGCGCGGCGCCCATGCGCTGTGCAGCCGCTTCGGCGGCGCCGGCCGCTCGCGCGCGGCGGGCATCGACCGGCTGCCGCGTGGTGACTTGTCGCGCTTTGTCGAGGCTTTCGCCGAGGCGTCCTGGAGTTAGCGCGCCAGACGACGTCGCAGACGCGAGGATTCCTTGCGCTATCGCAAGGGGAGGGCGGGCAGGGACGCATAACGTTGCGGCATGAAAGCACTCGTATACCGGGGCCCCGGCCTCAAATCGCTCGAAG